>CALASV010000261.1 GCA_937888895.1 uncultured Clostridia bacterium
TCTACATAAGAAGAAATTATTTTTCCTTGCATCAATAATTGCAAATTTCATTTTTTCTTGATAAATATATATCATTTATATGTCAAATTAATTGAATTGAGTCAAATAATGACCTCATTTCTAATATGTAAAACACTAAATAGTGGTCTTATTTGATTCAATTAAAAAGTGTTTCATATATTGAAATAAAAAACCACATCTTTCATCAAAGGAAGATGTAGTTCTTTTTATCTTCTATCATTTTTTACAATCGCATTATATTATCTTGTTTTGCTACAAATTCCAATTTTAAAGTCATATTCATTCCTTCTGCCAAGCGTTTTAAAAGCTTTAAGGAAGGATTTCTTGTTCCATTTTCTAATTTGCTAATATCTGCTTGGTGCATTCCCACTCTTTCGGCTAATTCCTTTTGTGTCAGATTTTAGGAAATTCTCGCATCTACCATAGCACAAATAATATCCATTTCTGGTTGAATATTTTCCCACTCTTTTTTCAATTCATCATCTTGTAACTGTTCTTCTAAAAATTCTCTAAACTCACTCATAATTACTGCACTTACCTTGTATTCATTGGTTATTGCTTAGCTAATCTTTGAAAAATCAATCTCCAAATTATTATAAATGGACGCTTTTACTTTATCTGAGAAAGTATATTCCTCTACTGTTTCCATTTCAAAATTATAGACCATAATCCGATTTTTCAAAGGGTCAACTATCCAGTATTCTCTTACTCCTGCGTTACGATATTTCATCAATTTTGTAAAATAATCCATATATCTACTACTTGGTGATACAATTTCAATAATCCAATCAGGAGCACCGATACAACCTCTGTCATTCAATTTGGAAGTATCACAAATAACAGAAATATCAGGTTCAACATAAGTGGTAATGTCATCTTTGTTTAAAGATACAGCAAATGGTGCAGAATAAACTTCACAAGACCCATTTTTAGAACGAATATAAAAATTAATCTCTGTGGAAAGATAGTTGGATATTTTTTGATGTTTTCTATTTGGTGGTGACATATAATAAATTTGTCCGTCTATTAGTTCTGCACGTTCACCATTTGGTAATGCATAAATATCATCTATTGTATAAACTCGTTCCTTTAGTAATGCTCCCATTATCTCACGCTCCTTTTCTTATTCACTTTCTTATTATATCAATTATACCATAGGAAAGTGAAATAAACAACAATTGGTGTAAATCCTGATAGTGTAAAATTTTGTAGGTCAGAAAAAAGTAACCTATTCCATTAAAGCAATAATATCAATACTTCTTTTTACCTACAAGTATACCTATCCCATTGTGCTTCCTGCTGGTAATAATGGTGCATCGTATTAGGAGCATTATATAAAGCCGTAATCATATAAGCCTTAATATTTCCAATTCTCGTTGTTGTCTTTTGCATACATTCAATAACATAATCTAAGTGTGATTGCTTTAATTTCAAAAATCTACTCTTAACAAGCTCATAAGGATAAACTTGTCCACCAATTTTTAAACTATGTCGTTTTATACATACTACATCACAAATCACTTGAAACAATTCGTTGTATAATTTAGTATAGCCATGTCCATAACTATCTCCATGTTTCATATACCAATCATATTCAATTTAATAAGTTCTATGTACTCCATAGTTCTATTCATCGTATCAATCATATCTTCTTTTTCTCTTTTTGTAGGATGGATAGGATAGATAAGATTCGTATGATTCCTGTTATTTTTATTAATATTAGTCTTATTAATATATAAGTCGTTTTCTACGACCTCTTGAGGTCGATTTTCTCAACTTCTAGAAGTAGGAATTTCATACTTTTGGAGATTGGTTTTCTCGACCTCTGAACAAGGTATACATTCCCATAGGTGCGAACTTAAGCAATAAAATCAAGAAAATATCCAAAAAATTAAATAAAATTCCATATTTCACCTCAATATTAGAAAACTAATCCAGGTAATATGCTAGTACGAAATTCTTGATTTTGATTTTTCCTCTTCCCAGAGTGTCCTGCTAACAATCGGGATAGGTTTGGATTATTAAAATCTACAAAAAGACTCCAAGAAAAACATAATATCTCTTTGATTTGGAAATAAGCATAGCGACATTGTTCCCAACAAGAAAGTATGGTACTTTGTCCCGTTTGTTCCTTTTTTTCTTGTAAAATACGTTCGATTTGTATCGCTTGTCGTTCGGTTATCATCCAAATCAATAGCCATAGTAGAATCATGACTTCTGCATAGGCTTCACTTGCTATTCGAATGGTGGTAATCGAAAGATGTTGTTTCCAACGTTTGAAGACTAATTCTATTTGCCAACGACTTTGATAAAAAAATAGTACTTCTTCTGCACTATATTCTATCCCAAGAGAGGTAATCACTATGAGATAATTCGCAAAAAATAAGGTATCTTCTTGTATCTGAGATTGATTTTTTTGTGCTTTTTTACGCTTTCGTTGTTGTGCTTGTTTTGCTTTTTCTTTTGGTAATCGTTGTGCCAATACTCGTACTAGGTGCCACCTAGTTCCTTCGTTGCAAAAACCAAACACTTCTAAGATAGGTTGTTTCTTCTTTTCAGCTTCTTTTAGCATAGCAAATAAATCGAGTCGCATTCCTTGGGAATCAAACAGAGGAAATCTTTTTGGTGTGATGCGAAGAATGACATCAGTTCCTTGCTCCAGTGCAAAGACATAATTTTTTACCGTTCCAAATCCTGCATCCGCTACTACAATATCTTGTGGTGAAAAGTCAAAGGTAGAAAGGGTTTCTGCTGTATGATAATCTGTTACTTTGATTTGTTGCATTCTATTTTCGGTGAGTGAATAACAAAGATGTACTCGTTCTTGATGTTGTTGTTTTCCTTGTAAACGAACAAGAGAACCATCGACAAGAAGTACCCTTCTTTGTTGTTTCGAAAGAGATTTCGGAAGCATCATTTGTAACATCATTTGAAGTACTTGTTGTAAAAAAGAAAGGGAAGCAAGCAATTTTTTTCTCCAAGCAGTATCCGACATCGTAGCAATGCCAAGAGAAGCAGCTGCAACCGAAAGCATCCGTAAGGAAATACCAGAACTAGCAAAGAGAAAAAACATACGAAGCATATCGAAAGCAGAAGTTAAGACTCGTTTTCTTTGCAATAATTGATGTTGTTGTGCTATAGTTTCTAGTTGTTTTGGAAGTAAAGGAAGTATTTTTTCATTCCAAAGAGAAAAAACCTCTTGCAAAGAAGGAGTCATTTTAGTAGAATAAGTTTGTAAATTCATCATAAACCTCTTTTCTGTAATGTGTTGTAGCAAACTTATTTTACACGAAAAAATGTGTTTATGGTGAATTTTTTTATTTTTTAATGAAGTTATTGCTTAAGTTCGCACCTATGGGAATTGTCTCCTATTTTAGAAGAATCTAATGTACGAATGTATGAAACATTGACAGAAGATATTCCTGGACATTATATATCATGGATATGTGGCAATTATGGATATTATGAGGATGGTAAGCCACTTCCTAAAGAATATAGAATAGTAGAGAGATATATAAAAGGAAGCTTTGTAGTATTTTCTAAATCATCAGTGTATAACGATATTAGTGGTACATATGATGCTAGACATAATAAGATGACAACAGAGCAGTTTCGAGAATACATTTCTAATCTAAGAGAGATTAGTGAAATTTTACCGTATGAAGTATTTCTGAATCTTGCAAATAAGAATCCTTTTAGTGTTAATCTTGATTCAGAAGAAAAAAGAGAAGAACGTAAAAAACAAAGACAAAAATATAAAGAATGTAGAGAATTTATTGAACAGAATTACAAGCAATGGAATTTACTTAAAGAAAGTTCTAATTATTCGGATGTTCAAAATGGAGTACTAGCTTATTATTTTAGGTATGTACCAGACCGTGATTTTTTTAATTATTCGTATATTTGTAGTAATGGAAAAATTCAAAAAGAAACAGATGATTGCAAGAGATATGTTGTCAATAATAAAGAGGATGCATTTGAATTAAAAGAAAAATTATGTGCTATAATAAAGGAAAAATGTGAAAATGCAGGTATTGAATTTAATATTGGCTATGAGCAACTATTTGAGATAGGGATACAAAAGGTTGGAAAACCAACACATTTATTTACATTGGATGAGCTTGAAACTATATTAAGAAATGGAAATGATTTTTATAATAATAGATTAGTTATAGATGAAAATGGATTTATTCAACTTATACCGAGATGTACAAATCATCATTTATATCCAGTAAGGTTTGAAGAATTTTGTGCTTATAATAATTATGTTGGAAAGTACGCAAATTTATCTGATTTGAGTGAATACTATATAATGTGTTTACAAGGTTGGCTTTTATATTTAAAGACAGGTAAAACAGTATATATGGATTATGTTCATGAGAATAAAGATATTGAAAAAATGATAGAAGAAATAAAAGAGTTTTATTAGATTATCATGTAGTGTCAGGTTGTCGGGACAGTTATAGACTTTGTAAAAATTATAGGGTTGTTGATGAATTTTTATAATATTTTCTGAATTACTGTTTTTAATCGCTTAGGAGATAATATGATTGCAGATACAAATCTTAATGGAAGATTTGTATCTGTTTTTTTGTTTTAGCTATAACTTAGAAAGATAATATCATTGACAAAAGAAAAAAAGATGATATAGTTAAAGTAAATATACGCAAAAATTAAAAAAAGCAGATAATTTATAAAGGTGGTATATAATGTTATTTTCATATCAAGAATGTTTATTGAAATATCGAAGTGATTATCAGATAAAGAAAGCAATCAAGAGAAAAGAATTGTACCAAATAGAGAAAGGTATTTATTCAGATTGTAAGGTAGTATCTCCTACTGAAATTCTTGCGAAAAAATATCCTAATGCAATCGTTACGATGCATAGTGCATTTTATTATTATGGGCTAACTAATACCATTCCAGAGTATTCTTATTTAGCAACAGACAGAAATGCAGCTAAAATTAGAGATAATCGAGTAAAACAATGTTTTATTCCAAAGGATGTGTTGGAATTTGGGGTTGTTGAAGATATACAAAAAGATATTACAATTAGGATATATAGTAAAGAGCGTATGTTAATTGAATTAGTAAGAAATAAATCGAAGTTGCCGTATGATTATTATAAAGAAATAATTAAGTGTTATAGGAGTATGGTTGATAAATTGGATATTCAAGAAATACAGAAAGCAAGTTTGATTTTTCCTAAGAGTAATAAAATAATGAAAAGACTACAATCAGAAGTGTTTTAATGAAGTCCAATATATAGGATATTGATGTCGTAGGAGGAAACAATGGATAGGAATGATAGATATGATTATATAAGTTTAATCATAAAAGTTTTGCAAGGAACAACCGGAATGAATTTTCAGAAATTAGTTGGGAAAGTTCTGAAAGAGTATAATAAATATATGGGGAAAACTTATGAAATGCCAGATGCTTATGGTGGGGATAAGAAAAATGATGGTTGGGTAGTAGAAGATGCTTTGTTTTATCAAATTTTTGCCCCTGCTAGATATAATGATTCTTTGAAGAAAAATATGCAGAAGAAATTTTCAGAGGATTTAGAGGGATTATTAGAAAAGGTATATAAAGAAAAGTTATGGAACGGCAATGTAAAAGAGTTTGTTTTTCTTGTAAATACTTTTGATAATAATTTGCCTGAAGATAGTGAACGATATTATGAAAAAGAAGTAAAGCGTTTACAAAGTCAGTACAATATAAGCTTTCAATATAAAGTAGATAATCTTTCTTATATAGAGGATATTTTAGGTGAAATAGAAGATGTAAAAGTTTTAGAAAGAATATCAGCAAGGATACAAGTAATAAATTTGATTGATTATAATGCAGTATCGGAAGAAGTTATGATGGATCTTATAAAGAAAATTTCAAATAAGCTAAATAAAAGGTATTTAGATACTCAAATGAATAAAGAACTTCTGACAGATTATAATCGAATTTCGTCAGTTAAAAAAATATCTATTAACCATTTGGATGAATATAGGCAAGAGATAGAGACTATTATTAGTAATCTTGATGTAGTAGAAAATACCATAAAAACTATCAATCAAGATTTATTATTTGAAAATAAATTTGAAAGAGTAAAAGCATTTGTTGTAAACAAATATACAGAATTATCACAAGAAGTTGTTGGAGTAGAATTATATAAAAAGTTAATAGATGAAATTTTTAAATGTGTAGGATATGATAAAGAAAACGATGATGATGATACAAGTATAAAGTTTTTAATTGTGTATATTTTTGATAAATGTGATATTTTCGAAAAGGAATAGGTGATGATATGGTATTACCAAATAAGTATGTAACTTTGTCAGAAAGTTTCATTGGAATCAGTGCATTATTATTAGAAGTTCTTGGAAAGAAATATATGACAATTGATGAACTATGGAATAAATTTAATAAAATCTACATAAAAACAAAAAAAATTTATTCTGTACCAACATATCAGAAATTTATGTATGTTTTGGAATTTATGTATATTACCAAGATGATTAATTATAATGAGAAAGGGGAAGTGTATAATGAAAATCTTAAATCTGAAAATACTGAATCCTTCGGAAGAAGTGATTAGAGACATAGATTTTAATACAAAAGGCATTTCTTTTATATATGGCGATATTCAAGAACCTAAAAATAAAAAAGCTACGATTAACAGTTTAGGAAAAACTTTATTATTAAAATTTGTTGATTATATTTTAGGAGCTAAGGAAGATTCTAAAGTGGTAAGTGGAGAATTAAAGGGATATCAGCTTCATGCAGTTGTATTATTCCATTCGAAGGAATATAAAGTTATTAGAAATATTGGAGATAGTAAAAGTATTTTAGTAGATGGTAAGGAATATTCTCTAACAGACTATAAAGAGTTTTTTCAAATTAATCGTGTCTTGTATAGTAAGCAGATTATATTATCAAAAAAGAGTACAGAAATAAGTTTTGGAACAAGTCCAATTGAAACGGATGTAGTAGCTTGTTTAGAGTTATTGGGACTTAAGGATATTGTTAGTACGATAGAAGGAATATATACAGCACAAGATAAAATTAATGACTTGAAAAAACAAAAAAAACAAATGATTGAACTTTATGGTAATTGGAATGAAGGACAAATAGATGAGGAAATCTATTATGTGGATAAAGAAGTTTCAAGATTACAAAATGAATTACAGAGCGTTTCTGATAAGATTAAGGATATGGCAATATCAGAAATTCAACAGGATGTAGTAGAAGAATATGCAGAGAAGAGTAAAAAGCTAAAATACATAAAGAGAGATTATGAAAATAAAAGAATAGAATGTGAACGTTTAATGGAATTTATGGAAAGTTCGCAAAAAAATGATGTTACTAGTGAGCATTTATTGTTGATATTTGAAAAAGTAAAGCAAGAAATTCCAGAAATGGTGAAACGAAATTTAGTTGAAGTGGAGGAATTTCATCGAAAAGTATATGAGGAAAGAAAAGAGTTTTTAGGAGAAAGAAAAAAAACATTAGAGAAAGAAATGGATGTCCTACAGGGAGAATTGGAGGAACTTTCAGAAAAATTAGATTCTTTAGGTAAGATTATTGCTATAAATGAAATTTATCAAGAATCTATACAACTTTATGACAAGTATAATGCTGATTTACAAGGCCTAATATATAAACAGGGAAAATTATCACAGGTAAAAGAATTTCAAAATGAAATAGAAAATGTATTAGGGAATCTTGATGATTATTTTGGAGAAGCAGCTCAGATTAGAAAATTATATGAAAATAAAGTGAAAGAATATAGAGATTTCATTTACAAATTAACACAAGATATTTATGATGAAGATGTAAATTCTTATTTTGATATTAAAATGAAGAAAAAGCATTCGAAAAATAGACCATTAAGTTTTGAATTTAGTTTGAAAGGTGATACTGGAGAAGGTGTTGGAGAAGTAAAAAAGAACTTAATGGATTATCTTATATGTAAATATAGCTCAATAGTAGAAATGTTATTACAAGATTCTTCTTGTTATAATGGAATTGACCCAAGACAAGTTACAGGAATGTTGAAAGCTATAGGGAATATAGCAGATGAAGTGGATAAACAAGTGATTATTGCAATCAATAAGTATCAACTTGGGGAATATGAAGATTGTATAGATTACGTGGTTAAAAATAATGTAATAACTTTATCAGAAAAAGATAAATTGTT
>CALASV010000262.1 GCA_937888895.1 uncultured Clostridia bacterium
GTTTTTCCTTCTGCATAGGTACAACTAAAACTAATTGTTTCGTCATACTCCTCATTTTCTCCTAATGTGTAAGTACCTTGATACTTTGCTGTATTATGTTGTCCTTGTTCTACTGTACCAACATACCACTCTACTGTACCATCACTCATTAAATTCATAAGTACTCTAGCACTTTTTTGTTCGGATTTCTCCTCTCCTGCACCTACTTCATAACCGGCTAGAAATGTACGCTCGATTGTTACTTCTTCTGTCGTTTGACAAGCAACCAATAACATACACAACATAGTAGCTACGATTAAAAATGACAACCTTTTCATATTAAATCCCCCTAACTTTAATTAGTTTTAACTAACATAATGGTAAAAAATAAAAGATAGTAGATACTAACTTTCCTTTGTTTCATTATGCAAAGTTTTTACTCCAAAAACAAAATATACAACATGGAATATCCATACACAAAGTAAAATAATACATGGGATATAAATTTCTTTTACTAACATCATACTAAAGCCAATTCCCATTAGTAATGTGACAAGAAGCATAATTCGTACTTTTGTTTCTATCGTCATTCCTTTCCCCTGTACATAACTTTCTAGATTTTTCTTATAAAGTTTTGTGTTAACAAACCACTTATGCAAACGCTCCGAACTTCTTGCAAAACTAAACGTAGCAAGAAGTAAAAATGGAACAGAAGGGAGTATTGGAAGAAATACTCCAATACTTCCAAGTCCCACCCCAATACATCCTAATATAATCCAAAATACTTTCTTTAAACTCATCTATTTTCTCCAATCATTTTTCATACATTTTACCATCTTTCACATAATAAATACGGTCTGCAATTGCCATTGTGGACTCACGATGAGATACTAAAATAATACTTTTTTTATTCTTCTGCTCTTTGAGTGCTTTTAAAATAATTCCTTCATTGATACTATCTACATTACTTGTCGGTTCATCCAGTAGAATCAATTCACTACCACGAAGAAAAGCCCTTGCCAATCCAATACGCTGTTTTTCCCCTGCAGAAAGATTATCACCAAGCGCCCCAACTCGAGTTTGATATCCATCTGGTAATGTAAGAATAAAATCATGAATCGAAGCTAACTTACAGGCTTCTTCCATTTCTTCCCTTGTTGCATTTTGTTTTGCAATACGAAGATTATATTCAATTGTTTCATCAAAGAGATAGGTAACTTGACTTACTATCGTTACATTATCCAGAAGATTACTTGTATCAACATTATCAATATCTATACCATTATAGTTAATTTCACCCTTATCCTTTTGCCAAAAACGAAGAAGAAGTTTTAGAAAAGTAGATTTACCACAGCCTGATTCCCCTACGATACCAATAATTTCTCCTTTTTTCGCATACATACAAATTTCAGAAAGTATTGGTGTTTGTTTATCATACGAAAAAGACAAGTCATTTACTTGTAAATTTTCAAAAACAAATTTCGTATCATTATTTACTAATGTTACAGCAGGTTGTTCTGCAAGAAGATTTAATACTCTATCCCCAGAAGCAAATGTTTGTGTTAAATTACCAGGAAGTGCTGAAATTGCAATGACTGGACCAAAAGAGCCAAATACAGCTACTACACCCATTACCATTCTACCAATCGTAATGTTATCATTTATTACAAGACAAATTCCAACGATAAGAGAGGCAAAAATAAAAAGCGATACACAAAGTTCTGTCAAAGCTGATGCTTTTGTAGTATCATTCTTCATCTTTTTTGTTTCTACAAGAAGAATATCCGAACGATGATTTACTTCTTTTTCACGCTGTTTACCAGCATTATTTAATACAATATCTTTAATACCTTTAATACTATCCAAAAAATATGCATTAAATGATGCAAATTCTTCACGATAACGAACACCTGAAGCTTTTAATTTACTAGAAGAAAACATTGGAACGATAATACCTACCATAAGAAAACCGAAAAGTGCAATCAATGCAATCCACCAACTCGATACAAAACCGACAAAAACTACTACACAAGTAGAAACGACAACTGCAATACAAATTGGCGAAATCGTATGGGCATAAAACACCTCTAAAGTTTCTATATCGGAAGTAATCATAGCAATAATAGCTCCCTTTTTCTTACTTTCCAATTTTGCTGGGCAAAGGACACGTAAAGCAGAAAAAATCTTATCCCTTAAAACAGCTAATAATCGAAATGCAATATAATGATTGCTATACTGTTCTAAATAGCGAAGTAATCCTCGCACTACCCCACAGCCAATCGTTACTGCAATAATCACACCATAAGACAAAGCAATTGGTTCGCCAAGTGCCTTAGCAATACCAACAGAACCCATAAGTGTTACACCCATAGCACAAAGAAATCCAATCGAACCATTGATAACTGCCAAAATCATAATATAAGCTAAACTTCCAAGAAGTAAAATTAAATTCGCCATAATTTTCATACCACTTCTTCTCATGCTCTCACCTCCACATAGCCTTCTTCCAATTCTTTCTGTGTAGTATAAAGTTTAGCATATCCACCTTGCATATTCATAAGTTCTGTATGTGTACCAATTTCTTTTACTTCACCTAATTCCATATAATAAATAAAATCCGATGGCACTACATTCGCAAGACGATGAGAAATAACAATTACTGTTTTTGTTTTAGAAAGTGTTTTTATATTTTTCATAATAATAGCTTCACTTTCCATATCAATGTTACTTGTTGCTTCATCAAATACATAAATATCTTTATTTGCTACAAGACTTACAGCTAAAGCAAGTCGTTGTTTTTGCCCACCAGAAATATTAGCAGCATCTTCTGTAATTACTTTATCAAGACCACCATTCTCACGAATAAATGTAGCAAGATTTACTTTTTCTAATGCCATATAAATTTCATCATCTGTTACATTATTCTTACCAAGCATAAAATTTTGCCGAACTGTTTCATTAAAAATATACGTATTATAACTAACTACTGCAAGATGAGAATAATAGCTTTCTCTAGAAATACTTTCTATCGTTTTCCCACCAACTGTAACAACACCCGATTTTGCTCTAAGTACGCCAATAATAAGATTAACAATTGTAGATTTTCCACAACCAGATTCCCCTACAATAGAAAACATTCCTGTTTTAGAAAAATTCATACATACATTTTTCAAAACATCACGCTTTCCATCATAAGAAAAAGCAACATATTCTAGTTTCAGTTGTGTATCTGTCACTTTTTCCTCACCCCAAATAACATTTGGTTGCTCTAATAAAGAAAGTATTTTATTTCCTGCACTTACACCATTCATTGCCACATGAAAGGCAGAACCAAACGCACGAAGTGGTAAAAAGAAATCAACAGCTACAAGAATAAGAAATAATGCTAGAAAAGGAGATAATTGCCCTTTCATAACACTATAAACAGCAAATGAAATACCAATACCTGCACCAGCATAAGCTACCAAATCCATAATTGTTGTACTAGCAAGTTGCATAACTAATACTTTCATTGTAATTTTACGAAATTCCTCACTCGTTTCATTCATTCGTACATGCTGTGCCTCATCTGCCTTAAATATTTTTAATTCTTTCAAGCCTTGAACACTATCTAAAAAGCTATCACCCATGGAAGTATATTTTCCCCAATACTTTGCAAATATCTTTTTCGCATATTTTGATACAGCTATAATAGATATTGGAATTAATGGAACACAAGCAAGTAATACTACTGCAACACGCCAATCAATCCAAACGGTAATACAAAATAAAATAATAGGTGCTAACATAGCATAGAAAAATTGTGGTATATAAGAAGAATAATAGAGGTCCAATTGTTCTACACCTTCTATTGAAAGCTGTGTTAACCCTGCCATACTCATATCATTTGTAGAGCGAACCCCTAATTTCACAATTTTATTATATATTTGTTCTCGAAGGTCTTTTTTGACATTTTTTCTAAGAGTATCTTTTAAATTACCCACGAATCGAGATGTGATATATCTCACAATAATCCCCAAAAAAGCAATCAACATAGGCCATAAAAAAATAATACTACCACCACTATGTATCTCATATTCCATAGCAAGTTGAATGATATAACAAATACAAGCAGTAATCGTAATATTAGCAAATAAGCCTACTATCATTAATGCTACTGTATAAAAAATATACTTCTTGTTATCACCTAAAAGATGAAGTAACTTCTTATCTATCATATTACCTCCTTCTAACTAAAATTAGTATACACTAACTCATGTTTATAAATAAAGCGATGTCTATATGGTTAGACATCGCTAACTTCCTGTATAAGAATACATCATTTTTATAAAAAAGTCAATACTTTTTATTTTTCCACTACTACTGTTTGATTAAATTTATCTAAGCAAAGAGATGCTATTACACCAACTACAATACAAATAATGTTGATAATAACACTTGTTATAGAAACTGTAAAACTTTGTACTGGAATAATCATTATTGTAGCTGCAATGACAATACCTACAATTGCATGAAAAGCAACCGAATAATGATGTTCAAATAAAGCATTTGCTGCCCTCGATAAAAGAATCACAGTGGCAAGACCACCAATACCACCCGGTATTAAAATAGAAAAATCGATATGTCCAATACCACTTACAAATGGTTCATATAAACCTAATGGCATAAGTAATGTGGAAAAACTCATTCCCGGTACAATCACACTTAATGCTAAACAACATCCACAAAATACATACCATAAAAAATTAGGTGTAATTTCTACAGAAAATACTTTTAAACTTCCTAATAAAACAAAAATAAATACCATTGCAATTCCCATAGATATGTAGGATGCTTTTGTTCTACCTTGTTCTCCTGCTTCTCTAAATAAAGATGGTAACATTCCTCCAATCAACCCAATAAATAAACAAATAGATGGTGCAGGATATTTTTCCAAGAAAAAGGAAAGAATATTTGCAATTCCTAAAAATCCAATTGCCCCTCCTATAATAATTGGAAAAAGTTTTGGAATATGTGTTTTATACTTATGAAATGGGTCTGCTAAAAACTCCATAATCGTCTTATAAATACCAAAAACAACACAAAGTACACCACCTGAAATACCTGGCAATACTGCTCCTAACCCTATCAAAGAACCTTGCACAATTTTCATTAAAAATTGTAATACTGTAGACTTCTTTTCTTGTTTCATACATTCGCAAAATACAACACTCTATTACTTTCTAATAATAAAGTTTTATATTATCCCCTTTCTATTATTATATTTTCACAATGGACTATATTATAACAAAGACTATCTTTGAAAACAAGAAAAATCTTAATGAAAACCTTCTTATTTTTGTATTATATTACTATTTTCTCGTTTTAATTAAAGATACCTTTCTTATTTTCTATCATTTAAAAATTTTTCTCAACTAATAAAAATACTTTTTTTCTTCTTTCTAATATGATATGATGATAAAAAATAAAAAGAAAGGAATTTTTTATGAAACCAATTGCAAGTTTTACCATTAATCATTTAACATTATTTCCGGGAATTTATGTATCTAGAAAAGATAAAGTTGGCGAAGAAACAATTACTACATTTGATATTCGAATGACTAGACCAAACTTTGAACCTGTGATGAATACAGCAGAACTCCATACGATTGAACATTTAGCTGCTACTTTTTTACGCAATCATAAAGAATATGGTTCTAAAGTTGTATACTTTGGACCAATGGGTTGTCGTACTGGTTGTTATTTATTGCTTGCAGGAGATTATGAGTCTAAAGATATCATTCCTTTGATGAAAGAACTATTTACTTATATTCGTGATTTTAAAGACGAAGTTCCAGGAGCTGCTGCTATTGCTTGTGGTAACTATTTAGATATGAATTTACCAATGGCAAATTATTTAGCAAATAAATTTTTAACAGAAGTACTTGAAAATATTTCAGAAGAACGCCTCATTTATCCACAATAATTAGTTTTACAGATTATATCTAGCTAAAGAACGAATATAAGCAAGGCTCCTATTTTATTTGATATTAGATAAAACAAGAGCCTTGCTACATTTTTACACCATTTCTTCTTTCTGTAACCATTCTTTTACTTCCACTAAATTAGTAAAAATCTTTCCTGCCAATTGCTCCATTTCCTCATTCGGTGCAATCATATCAGGCACCATAATAGGTAACATTCCTGCCCGATATGCAGAACGAACACCATTAAACGAATCTTCAATAGCAAGTGCTTCTTCTGGCTTTATAAAAAGACTTTCACAAGCTTTTAAGAAAATTTCTGGTTCTGGTTTACTTTGCTTTACCATATCTCCACAAGTTAAAGTTTGAAAATAAGGCAAAATTCCTGCATCTTGTAGTTCTTGCCGTACCACCTCATATCTTGTAGAAGATGCTAAACCTATCTTAATCCCCTGTTCTTTTAAATAAACAAGTAATTCTTTGATTCCTTCTTTCATTGGCAATCTACCATTGTCATAACGAGAATGGAATAATATAGAAGCTTCTGTTCTAAATTCATCAAAAGGAAAATCTTCTCCATAATTCTCTAACAAAATTTCCTTTGTTTTTATCATATTCGTACCAATACATTGATGAAATACTTCATCCATACGTTTTATTCCTTTTGCTTGTGCTATTTCTGCCCAACATTCTAACACTAATCGTTCCGAATCAAAAATAACACCATCCATATCAAAAACAACTGCTTTATACTTCATATCACTTATAAACTCCTTTTCTATCCATCAAAAAATCAAGTAGATATTCGGAATTTGATTCGATACTTACTTATAACCGAATAAGGCTATTGAAAAAACATATTGTCTTCCCAATAGCCATATAAAACCTACTATAAAAGTAAGTGTTAAACATTTACTCTGCTACTTTTTAAAGTAACTTTTATTGGTTCAATCTACAATCAGTAATTTGACATAGACTAACATAGTTATAAAGATTTGGAATTATTTAGAAAATTGTACTCCATCAATATAAACCTGTTCTAAATTCCAATCTTTATCAACTACAAGAAAATCTGCATTACGTTCTGCTTTAATACTTCCTGTCACGTCTTCTAAACCAACCGATTTTGCTGGAAGATAAGAAGCACTGTTCACTGCTTGTTCTACTGGAACACCAAAATGAATTACATTTACCATTGCATCAAATACATTGGTAGTAGAACCTGCAATTGTTCCATCTTCTTGTGTTGCTTTTCCATCTTTTACGAATACTGGAAGACCACCAAGTTCATACTGTCCATCTGGAAGTCCTGCTGCCTGCATCGAATCAGAAATCAAAAGCATCTGGTCTGGATGCATTGCAAACATCATTCTTATAATGGATGGATGAAGATGAATACCATCACAAATCAATTCTACAAACATACCTGTATCCATAGCTGCACCAATCAAACCTGGCTTTCTATGATGAATTGGATTCATTGCATTAAATAAATGTGTTACATGGTCTGCTCCCTTTTGAGAAGCTTCGATTGCTCTGTCATAATCACAAGAAGTATGACCTAACGATACGAAAACACCTTCTTTGCGACACTTTTCAATAAATGCATCTGTTCCATCCAAACGAGGGTCAACTGTAATAATACATACTTTATTACCACTCGCTTTTTGCATCTTATCAAACCAAGCTATATTTGGACACTCTAAGTACTGTTCATCATGAGCACCTTTCTTATCTTTTCCAAGGAAAGGTCCTTCCATATTGATACCAAGTAACTTCCACTACAAAATGCATTCATACACTCCATAGACTTTTCAATAGCAACTGGGTCGTTTGTCATTGTTGTTCCGATAATTGTAGTTACACCACAAGAAGCATAAGAATCACTCATCTTCTGTAATCCTTCTGGTGTAGCAAAACTGTAATCTTCACCTACTCTACCATGACTATGAACATCTACAAGTCCCGGTAAAATATATTTTCCATCTGCATTTAAAACTTCTTCTAATTCTTCTGGAACTAAAGTTCCTACTTCAGAAATTTCCACAAATTTTCCATCGTTAATACGAATATCTTTTTTCTGAAAACTTCCTTCGTAAAAAACTAATCCATTCACTACTAGCATATTCTTTCCTGCTACCGAAAAACTAAAAACACCTTAATTACTACAAGGCTCGTAGCTTTTCCTTTCTAAAATTTTTTATTGCAAAAAAACACTTGTGTATTCTTTTTACAAGTTATTTTTACTGATAATCATTATTTTCATAACAGTCCAGTCGAGCTGTATAGCTAAACTGTTACTTATTTTCAGCATTTTTATAAAATTTTATTCAAAGCAATATACTACAGTGAGGTCTGGATGGAACTGTAAAATAGATGCTGGTACTTCTGGTGTTACTGGTCCATATAATGCCTTTTCTACGATAGCTTTCTTATCTGGTCCATTTGCAATTAAAAGAACTTTCTTTGCCTGCATAATTGCCTTAATACCCATAGTTACAGCCTTCTTTGGAACTTCATCTGCACTGCTAAAGAATCTAGCATTTGCATTGATTGTAGTTTCACCTAATTCTACTACATGAGTAGGTACTACGAAAGAATCTGCTGGCTCATTGAAACCGATATGTCCATTGTGACCAATACCAAGTAACTGTAAATCAATACCACCCATAGATTCAATTAAAGCATCATATCTAGCACATTCTGCTTCTAAATCTTCTGCAACACCACTTGGAACATTTGTCTTAGACTTGTCAATGTTTACATGGTTAAATAAATTTGTGTTCATGAAATAACGATAACTCTGGTCATGGTCGCCTGTTAAACCTACATATTCATCTAAGTTAATAGACTTTACTTCGGAGAAATCTAAATCTCCCTTTTCATACCATTCGATTAACTGCTTATAAGTTCCGATTGGCGTAGAACCTGTAGCTAATCCTAATACGGAATCTGGTTTGGAAAGTACCTGTGCGGAAATTAAATTTGCTGCCTTTCTGCTTAACTCTGCATAGCTTTTTGTTTCAATAACTCTCATTGTTCGCATCTCCTATCTTTTTTTATTCCTGATATTCAGGATAAGCAATAAAACCCATTGATTTTCTTGCTGTTACTCTATTTTATCACACTTTTTCAAAAAATACTATTGAAAGTATAAAATAATAAGGATATAATTTAAAAAAAGGTAATAACTTTTCTAAAACAGGGGAGGTACTTATGAAACAAATCTTAAAAGAATACTCATTATTAACCATTGGTGTACTATGTGTTGTTGTCGGAGTTTACTTTTTTAAGTTTCCTAACAACTACGCGATTGGTGGAGTAACAGCACTTGCTATGATTGTAAGCAATTTAACAGGGGGAACATTAAGTTCTGCTACTATTGTAACTATTGTTAACACAATTCTTCTTGTCATTGGTCTTCTTGTGATTGGTAAAGATTTTGGTGTAAAAACAGTATATGGAAGTTTTTTACTTTCTGGTTCTTTACAACTTTTAGAAATTATTTATCCTATGTCACAGCCATTTACTGACCAACCAGTGCTTGAACTTGCTTTCGCTGTTGGATTTCCTGCCATTGGTGCTGCTATTCTTTTTAATAGTGGTGGTTCTACTGGTGGAACAGATATTGTAGCTATGATTTTAAAAAAATATTCCTCTTTTGATATTGGACAAGCATTGTTAATTTCCGATTTGATTTTAACTTTATTAGCATTTCCAACTTTCGGTATGGAAACTGGTTTACTTTCTTTCTTAGGTTTAATTTTGAAATCAACAATTGTAGATATGGCAATTGAAAGCATGAATCTTTGTAAATATTTTACTGTTATTTGTGACAATGCAGAACCTATTAATCAATATATTGTACATGAATTAAAACGTAGTGCTACTGTATGTGATGCAAAAGGTGCTTTCTCTGGTCAAAACAAAAAAGTAATTCTTACTGTTATGAACCGTGCTCAAGCAGTTCAATTACGACAATTTATCCATAGAGAACAACCAACTGCATTTATTTTAATTACAAATACAAGTGAAATTATCGGTCGAGGATTCCGAGGATTATAAAAATAAAACAAGAGCTATTATAAAAACTAAAAACTTTTATAATAGCTCTTTTCTTTTATTCAATATTCAGTTAAATTTTTCTACCATAATAGTCTCTATTAATGTCACTACCATCAAAATTTTTCCCAACAAAATAACAAAATAATTCATTAAATACAAAAAACAAAAACATCCCAAGTAATGCACCTAAAAAACCAAAGATTGCATTATCCACATCACAACAAGCACTTATAAAAAATCGTACCACTTCTAATCCTATTGGAAATACTAATATAATAATAAATCGAAGCATTACAAATAAATTTCTACCAAGCATACCAACTAAAAATCCAAATGGAACAAAAAATAAAAACTGGTTTTGTAAAAATAAAAGAAATTCTTTTACTACATCTTGACCTTTCACTAATTGCTCAATATAAGTAACAACTGTATCTAAAGGAAGTAATTTTAATGTTTCTTGTGTCTCCGTCTTATTATTAGACATAAAGAATACCATATAAAATAATACTCCAAAATAAACAATATAGAAAAAGATGGTTGATTTTTTGTGAAATCTTGTAAATGTTTCCATTTCTGAAACACCATTTAGCAGTGTATAAATTGTAGCATATAACACAATCAAAAACCAAGCAATAATACAAAAATAAAACATTGTATTACTTTTCGGTAAAAAATCACCTGATATATAAGGAAGTACTATTCCTACTGCTCCAGAAAAAATACATGGAATTAACAAATAAGAAAACAACTCCTCTTGTTCCTCCATAATAAAATGAACAAATACACCACCTGCTAATACACTACCTGTGGCAAATAACATACCAAGAAAACCTTCTCCAATAAAATAATATATACCAAATTGAAGTATACTTACTAAAATTCCTACTAATACTATCCACATTGTTTTACTACCTTCAATTTGATTACCAAGCACATTTCTTCGACTCATTTGTATCTATTTCTCCATTCCAATAAAATTCTTCTTATCTATCATACCCAATACAAGTCCATCTGTCAATGGAAACTCAAAAAACATTAAGAATAGTCCAGTCATTGAAAAAAACTGGACTATTGCAATAAAAACTTATCATTTATATAACTGAATCAAACTCATACATTCCATTGTCATCGCTCATAAAAAGAACTTAATCAATCGGATATTCGCAATCCGCTTCGCTACTTGCTCATAACCGAATAGCTACTATCGTAGCTTGTCAGATAGAGCTTGTAAGCTCCACCTGACACAAATAAGTCCCTTACCCACCACTTAGTGCTTTGCACACTAGAAGTGGG
>CALASV010000263.1 GCA_937888895.1 uncultured Clostridia bacterium
TACTTTTACCTACGTTCGGTAAACCTACGATACCTAGTTTCATATTATATATTCTCCTTTGAGTTATTTTCCAAGAAGATTATACCTTATTTTAGAAAAAAATTATGTGCCTATTGATAGTGAAACAGCAAAAGATTTGGTTAAAGGTAAAATTGACAATACTATTAGATATTCTCTAGACACGATAATGATAGAGAAAAAATTAGATATTATACACCAGTAGTTGTTTGTTTATTGCTGATTATTGTATTATTATTATTACCTACAGGATATGAGGATAATTTACAATATCAAACAGCAGACCGTTGTGTAGCAGAAGTAATAGAGATAGATAATTCTTCTATTATTGATACAGGATTAGTTCGTTCTGGAGAACAGTGTTGTACACTTCGTATTATAAATGGAAATTTTGAAGGAGAAATTACAACAGGTGTAAATTTGTTGCAAGGTTCTTTAGAACAAGATAAGCTTTTTTCTGTTGGGGATAAAGCACAAGTAGTTATTAGTCAGCAAGAAGGAGAGATTGTTTATGTAACGATGATTGACCATTATCGTATTTCATGGGAGTTTTTGATGGCAGTTATATTTGTTTTATTTTTAGTGTTATTTGCAGGAAGAACAGGGGTAAGAGCAATTTTCTCTTTTATATTGACAATATTAACTATTTGGAAATTAGTAGTGCCACTTTATTTAAATGGATGGAATCCGATTTGGGTAGGATTAGCAGTAAATTTGTTACTTACTACATTGATTATTGCTCTTGTCTATGGTTTTGACCGTCGGTGTATTACAGCGGTATCTGGAGCTTTTTTGGAAATTTTAGTAACTTGCATATTAGGAGTGATATTTACAGATTTGTTTAAAATTCATGGAGCTGTTATGGCATATTCGGAAAGTTTATTGTATGCAGGATTTCAACATTTAAATTTGACACAAATATTTATGGCTTCTATTTTTCTTGGTTCTTCAGGTGCAGTTATGGATTTATCTGTAGATATTACATCAGCAGTTTATGAAGTAATAGAGAAAAAACCAGATATTACACGATGGGAAGCAATTCGTTCTGGAATGAATGTAGGGAGAGCTGCTATGGGAACGATGACAACAACATTATTACTTGCATATTCTGGTGGTTATATTGCATTATTAATGGTATTTATGGCACAAGGAACACCTCTTACACACATTATTAACTATAAATATGTAGCAGCAGAATTGATTCATACAGTCATAGGCTCTTTTGGTTTGGTAAGTGTTGCACCATTTACTGCTTTATGTGCAGGATTTTTTATGACAAAAAGAAACTAAAATATTTTATTATTTTTAGGCATATGAAAAAATTATTCTTATTCATTATCAAACCATTTGTTCATTTGATAATGAAAATAGAGTAAGTAAATAAATTTTAAACTTTAAACAAAATTCAAATCCTTAGTATTGCTTTTATTCAAATAAGTAGATATAATAAAAACACTACAATGAAGAAAAAACAAGAAAAGGAGAGAATTTTATGGAACAGTCACAAATGAATCAACCAGCACAAATTGTAGAAGGGTACATAAAGGCAGGGGTAAATAAAGCAACCATGCCATTAGGTCGTATGATTTTTTTGGGCATTTGTGCAGGAATTTTTATTGCTTGTGGTGCTTCTGCAAGTAATATGGGTATGCATACGATTGCAAATGCTAGTGCAGCTAAAATCGTTGCGGGTGCAATTTTCCCTGTAGGCTTAATCATGTATTTATTGATTGGTGGGGAGCTTTTTACAGGAGACTGTTTAATGGTAATGGGTGCAATGAATAAGAAGTATTCTTTTGTATCCGTAGCAAAAGTATTAACTGTTGTATTTTTAAGTAATTTAATTGGCTCTTTATTGTTAGCATTTTTTGTATTTGCTAGTGGCCAGTGGGATTATTCTAGTGGTGCTTTAGGTGCGTTTACAATTAAAATAGCAATGGGTAAAGTAAATACCACATTTTTTAACGGATTCTTTTCTGGAATCATGTGTAATATTTTTGTTTGTGGTGCTGTTTTAACAGCGTATGCAGCAAAAGATGTGACAGGAAAGATATGGGCTGCATTTTTCCCAATTTTTGCGTTTGTAATTAGTGGTTATGAACACTGTGTTGCAAATATGTATTATATTCCAGCTGGTATTTTTGCAAAGCAAAATCCAGAGTATGTAAGTTTAGCAATGGAAAAATATGGTTATACAGCAGAACAGTTAGACCACTTAAATTGGTTTAGTTTTTTTGTACAAAATGAAATTCCAGTTACTCTTGGAAATATTGTGGGTGGTATGTTCTTAGGTGTACTTCTTTATGTCATTCATAAAAAGAATTGGAATAAGTAAGAGAGGTAAAAATGGTAAAGCATATTATTTTATGGCAGTTAAAAGATGAATTAACAGCAGAAGAAAAAAAGACAGTAAAAGAAGGAATTAAGTCTGGTTTAGAAGGTTTAAAAGGACAAATTCCTGGATTGGTAGATATTAAAGTACAAATAGAAGGACTTGCTTCTTCTAATGCAGATGTAATGTTGGATTCTACATTTGTAGATGAAAGTGCATTAAAAAATTATTCCGTACATCCAGCACATGTAGAGGTGGCAAATGGCAAAGTAAGACCTTTTACAAAAACAAGAATGTGTTTAGACTTCGAATGTTAGATAAGAGAAAGAATTAATAGAATAGAGAGGACTATAAAATGAGTAGTAAGTATTCGCCTCAAAAAAGAAAAAATGCGAGACAAAATCAACGAAAAAATACAATCATTGTAATTGCAGTAGCAGTTATTATGGTAATTTTTGTATTAATTGGATTAGCAAAAGTAGTGTCAGGTGGAGAGGAAGGAGGAACAAACAAAAATGTAAATATTTCTGCAACTCCAAATCCACAAAATGAACAAACGACAGGAACTCCAACTCCAGAACCAACGATTACACAAGAGGCAACTCCTACACCAACGAATACGCCAACACCTACACCAACACCAGGACCAATTATTGCAATTGACCCAGGACATGGTGGAGAAGACGACTGGGGAACTACAAAAGGAGTACATAGGGAGAAAAATATCAATTTAGCAATTGCACTTTTCTTACGTGATATTTTGGAAGAACGAGGATATCGTACTTATATGATAAGAGAAGATGATTCTGCTGTAGAAAATAAAACTCGTTCTGGATTAGCAAAAGAAAATGGTGCTTCGCTGTATGTTAGTATTCATCAAAATTCTTTAGAAGAGGAAAACGATGCTGGAAGGGGAGCAGAAGTATGGTATTGTGATTTGTTTGATACAAGGGATGCAGAATTAGCACAATGTGTGTTAGATGAATTAACAGCTTTTGTAGGAATGAAGAGCCGTGGTATTAAGTTAAGTAATAAATTGATTGTATTAAAAGAAAATACATTACCAGCTTGTTTAGTAGAATGTGGTTTTATGAGTTCTCCAACAGAGCGTGAACTGTTATTAACAGAGGACTACCAGAAAAAGATTGCAGAAGGTATTGCAAATGGTATTCAAAAATTTATGCCATTAGAAACGGAATAGTATAATTAGGAAAAGCCTTATTCATTTTGTGTCTATAGTCTTGATAGGAAATGAGTAAGGCTTTTGCCAAGTACAGAGAATAATTAATTCATTATAAATGAAAAAGAATTTTAACCAAATCACATACCTTCGTGGAAAGTTCTTGAAATAACTTCTTCTTGTTGTTCTTTTGTTAGTTTTGTAAAGTTGACGGCATATCCAGAGACACGGACCGTTAATTGTGGATATTTTTCAGGGTGTGCTTGAGCATCTAGTAGTGTTTCTTTGGAAAAGACATTGACATTTAAGTGATGCCCTCCTTTTTCCATGTAAGCATCTAACATAGTAACTAAGTTATCAATTTGATTTTTATTTGGGTTCAAAATAAAAGCCTCCTTTTTAG
>CALASV010000264.1 GCA_937888895.1 uncultured Clostridia bacterium
CTCCTGATAATACTATTAAGCTAGTTTACGCTTAATTTCAAAAATAAGCAATCCCCACTTTCAATGTACAACATTAAAGCGGGGAATTAGTTACTGTTTACATTATATTGTTTACTTTAACTACAGCCTGTTATGCTCCATATTTTTTACTGAACCATAAATAATCCATCATAGTAGCCATAAGCTGTGCACCTGTATACTGATTGATAATACCTTCTGCACATGCTCTTTCACCATATTCTTTTACAGAATCTGTTCTTACATCAGGTCCTGTCATAAAGGAAGGTACTGGGTCAGCTGAATGGTCACGTCTATAACAAGGCGTGGAATGGTCTGCTGTCATAGCAAAGTACCAATCTTCACTACCTTCTTGTTCTAACCAATAGGCAAACATACTATCCACTGCTTCAATAATTCTTACTTTTTCAAATGGAAGATTGTCATGACCACAAAGGTCTGTTCCTTTCACATGAACAATGACAAGGTCATAATTTGGTAATAATTCCATTGCCATCTGTGCTTTTCCAATATAGTCTGTTGTAAATCCACCTGTAAAAGTTTCTTTACAATAGCCATCGAAACCACACATTCTACCAATACCAGTAATTGTTTCATCACCTGCAATAACTGCTACTTTTGCACCTGGATATGTGTCTGTAAATGCAGGAGGAACCATTGCTTTTCCACTACCACGAGTTAAAATAAAGTTCGCTGGTAATTTACCTTCTGCAACACGCTTTTTATTGATTTCGCTTTCACTCCAAATGCGATAAATTTCAGTTAAGAATTTCCAAAGAATTTCTGCTGTCTGACGGTCTTCGTCTGTACCCTTCCAATTGGTTTCTACTGCTGGATTCACTACTTTACTACCTTCACAAGCAGTACCTGGGTCAGTATCAGGAAGCTTTCCACCAAGACCTTTTCCACGAATAACAACGGCAAGACGATGTTGTGTTAATGGCTTTAACAATAAGGTATAACCATCAATTTGCATACCATTGACTTCATCTACTAAACCATTGGTTTCTGCAGGGTCAGAAATACGACCTGCTCTACGGTCAATCACTGTATACTCGTCATCAATCGTAGCAAAGTTTCCACGAAACGCTACATCACCTTCTTGAAGTGTTAAACCTGCACTATATGCTTCAATAGAACCTCTACCTGTATAAAACTCCATTGGGTCATATCCAAACAAAGATAAATGTCCCCAGTCTGTTCCACATCTTGTACCAGCTTTATAAGGATGTACTAATCCAGCCATACCAGATGCTACTAATTTATCTAATGTCGGTGTATTTGCATACTCTAATGGTGTTTTACCACCAAGTTCTTTTACCGGACGGTCACCAAGACCATCCGATATTAAGAGAATCCCTTTTCTCATAATTCACTACTCCTTATTTGCCTTTCTATAGCGGTCAATAAATACAAAACCACCAATACCAAGACATACTACCCATACAAGAATCTTACCTACCATACTTTGTTCTGCATCATAAGTAAATGTCAATGTATTTGCTGTAGAAGCTGCTAATGCTTTCGAAACACCAGCACCACGCAAACCATTTTCTTCTGATAAAATATAATCTGCATAAGCACTTGGACTACTTACTTTTACAATTTCATTTCCTTCTGGAACGAAAATAGTCACATTATAAGAGCCAATTTTAGATACTAAATAGTTTGTGAACTTATAAGACATTTTGTAATCTTCTCCACCATTCGTATCTGCACTTCTTGCCACATCATAAAATCCAGGACAACTAAAAGTTGCTTCTACAGTAGCTTCTGCTGATGCATCTGCTACTGGAATACGATAATAACTGGCACTACCTTCTTTATATGCTTCAAGCTCAGTTCCAGCTAAATTTTCACCGCTTACTTCGGTTACTTGCATATCTTTTACAGAAGCAATCACATATAAATATCCATCTTCACCAGCTGTTCCAGTTACTGTAACATCTAACTGAGCATCTTTATCATTTACTGGTGTAAACACTTCTGTATAGTTTTTAATATTTACATATTCGTCTGCATTTGCTTGTATTGGTGTGGTACAAAGTCCAACGATAGCAGCAAACGCAAGAATTGCACATTTCATTTTCTTCATGTTCCACCCTCCTATACAAGACCAATAATTCTGAACCATGTGAAATAAGCTACACCAAATAATAACCACTTACAGAATAAAACAAGCATACCATAAATAAACTGGTCTTTTACAGTAAAGTAACCTGTACTATAGAAGATTAAGTTTGGTTTACAATGTGGTGGTAATGTAATACTATCACAAATTGTGAAAGATGCTGGAAGTGCCAACAACAATGGGTTTACTCCAACTTTTTGTGCAATCAAAATAATTGCTGGAAGAAGGATAACAACTCGTACTGTCTTACTTGTAAATACTAAGTGGCTAAAACTTGCAATAAACATAACAATCATAAATAATGCAAACTGTGGCAATGCTTCCAAATTGAACTTATCAAAAATACCATTTAATAAGAAAGAAGCTGCACCAGAAGCATCTAAGGAAAGACCTGCTGCATAAGCACCAGCAGAGAATACCATTAAATCCCAAGGAATCTTTGTTTCTTTCCAGTTAAGCACACCAATATATGGTAAGTAGAATAAAAGAGCTGCTAAAATAGCTACCATTACAAGGCTAATCTGGAAACCAAAAATATTTAAATGCTTTCCATCCGTTGCCCATAAAAATACAGTAATACCAAATACAACTAATGCTTTAATTTCTGTCGTTGTAATTGGTCCAAGTGCCTTTAATTCTTCTTTTAACTCATCTTTTACTGCTTTACCAGCAGATGCAGGTGGAGTTTTTACTTCACTCTTGAATAAAAGTTCACCAATAAAGAAAGAAGCAACTAATGTTAAAATTGCAATTGGCATACTTGCTAATAACCAATCACCCCAAGTAACATCTAAACCTGTCATATCAGTAATATAACCAACAGCCATAATCTGACCTGCTGTTGCAGTTAAAATACCACTTGTTGTAATGTTATTGAAATGGATTTCTTGAATCATTAACTGTTTACCAAAATTACTTTCTCCAGGAACTGCTTTATATACCTGAAGAACCATCATACAAATTGGTAAAAGCATCGCTGCACGAGCTGTAGTCGATGGAACGATAAAAGAAAGTAATAAGTTAACAATACCAAGAGCAAGTAATGCTTTTCTTGCTGTTGTACCAAACTTAGAAACAATGAAAAGTGCCAATCTCTTTGCAAAACCAGACTTTTCCATACCAGATGTAATAACGAAAGCAGCTAACATAAGCCAAATTACATCTTGTCCAAATACGCCTAAGGCATCTTTTTGTGTCCAACCACCCGTAAATGCAAGCATTACGATTGCTAACAGAGCTGATGCATACGTTGGAATCGCCTGAGTAACCCACAAAACAAATACCATACCAAAAACTGCTAAGGAAGATTTTCCTTGCATTGTCAATTTTACTGGTGTAGGCATTGTGTAGAGAATAGCGAAAATGAGCAACGAAACTGCAATACCTGCAATTTTCATCCACTGCTCAAAAGTCAGGTTCTTGTTCTTTGCATTTGAAGAAACTCCCATAACTCTCTTGACCTCCTGTGTAAAATGATTTACTATAATAATAGGAATTATACACTATCATTATAATTTTTGGAATTTTTGCTACATTCCCGATCGGTAATTTTATTATAATTGTTTATTTGTACTAAGTCCAATTCGTTTTTGGACTTAGCATATAACAAAATTTCATAAAGAATTTATTTATTTTACTTGTATTTTTCATCAATTTTTTATTTCTTTTACATTTATTTTTTACATGAATAAAAATGAAAATTTAGTTGTTATTATAACATTTTTTAATAATGACAGCAGATAGGAGCTATTATGGATATTGATAAACTATTACGTTTTTGTGCTGTTGTAGATTATGGTAATATGTCTAAAGCAGCAGATACTCTTTATTGTTCTCAACCTGCACTTTCCAAGCAAATTCTTGCATTAGAAAAAGAACTAGGGTATCATCTCTTTGACCGTCATGGTAAAAAAATGGTTCTAAATAAAAATGGGCAACTTCTTTAC
The DNA here is from genome assembly GCA_937888895.1 of uncultured Clostridia bacterium. Lineage (GTDB taxonomy): Bacteria > Bacillota > Clostridia > Lachnospirales > Lachnospiraceae > SIG299. Next base: position 4,096 of record CALASV010000264.1, read on the forward strand.
AATTTCGGTCGCCATTTAGAACGTGATTTTAACCAATTAAAAGCAGACCTTTATGCCTTAAATTGTTCTAGTCATCATGAGATTAGTTTTGGTGCAACCAATTGTATTGGAACTTATTTGCTTCCACCAATTTTAATTGATTTTAAAAAACAACACCCTGATATTCCTGTGAATTTTACACTTAGTTTTTTTCCAAGTATTATGGAAATGTTAAATCAAGATATTATTTCTTTTGCTTTAATACCAGAAAACGAAGATACGTTGCATAATCCTTCGTATATTTGTCATCCTTTTTATGATGATGATATGGTTGTTGTCTTTCCACCAGAGCACCCTCTTGCTTCCTTTGAAAGTATTCCACCAGAAGAATTATTAAATTATCCTTTTTTAATTTCACAAATTCAATCTGCTACAAGACGATTTATTATTTCTCGATTAAACACCTATAATATTCAACTTCATAATATTCAAAATTTGTATAATACAGAAACAATTAAACAAAGTGTTATGCAAGGAATGGGAGTTTCTATTTTGTCAAAAATGTCCGTTATCAATGAAGAACAAAATGGCTTTTTAAAAACAACTCATTTAAAAGGAATCAATATGTCTAGAAAATTATATTTAATCCATAAAAAGAATAAAATTCTATTGCCAGAGTATCATCTGTTTATACATCATGTACTTGAAAAGGACTATGAAAGTTAAAAATGAACTGTTGCAAAATAATAAAAAGTCTTGGTTTATTTAACCAAGACTTTTGTCTATTATCAAGTAAAACGAACATTCGGAATCCGCTTCGCTACTTCCTCATGAACACAGGTTGCTTCGCAACTTATCAGATGGAGCTTTTCATCTCCATCTGATACGAGCATCCCCCACTTAATGCTCCTCGCACTTGAAGAGTGGGATTGCTCGTTCTACGTTCAATTATTTATCGAAGAAAATAACTGATACCATTGCTCTATATCTTCATATCCAGAATACTCATAATACACACCATCACTCAACCACGCAGGACAACTATCCGTTGCCAAAAATATAGTAATCACTTCTCCGTTTGTTAACTCTATCGTAAGTGATGCCGTAAATGGACAACCTGCTCCACCACGAATTTCTGTAGATTGAGAAAAATAATGTTGTATCTCTTTTTCTAATATAGTTTTATCTTTTATTGTATATGTACCATTGTAATTAAGCGTTGCTGAAGAAATATGTTTTATTTCTTCTGGTCGAATCGGCGTACCTATTCCATTTTTTCTTGCTTCTTCCATACAAAGTTTATAAAATTCAGAGGCTTCCGATATAGAAACTCTTTTTGAAAAGTCTACAATAAAACCTTGATTTGTAATATGTGTCCATTCATCTTGATAGACTATCCATATACCATTAGAAAGCTCTCCTTATCCATCTATAATTTCGCAAATTTAATCTGCGACAAGATTCGCTCAATTCATCTATAAAATAACACTCAACAAAATACCTGCTGTATCACTTCCTCAAGCATTCCAGTTTTAGCAAGATTAAAATTCATC
>CALASV010000265.1 GCA_937888895.1 uncultured Clostridia bacterium
TAATATAGTTCCAACAATAATATAAAAAATAATGGTTACTCCAAGTGCTATCAATTTACTTTCTGTATGCAATTTCTTTTTTAACCACTCAATTGGTCTTTGTAAAATTGCTGCAAAAAGAAAACCAACCACAAATGGCAACACTAATTTTAAGCCATACTTTAGCAAAATCCATGCTATCAAAACTAACACACAAAAGTATGTTACTTGAATTAAAAATTTCTTTTGTTTCTCTAGTTGCATTGTCATACCTCATACTTTCCTCCTACCTATATTATATGTGGTGTCATGTTTGGTGTCAACTATTATCATACTTTTTTATAATATATTCCTATTTAGAATTTATACTATCATTTATAAAACAATCATTGAAAAAAATTGTATTTTCCTTTACACTATTATCAAAGAAATACTAAAAACCAAAAGAACAGGAGAATATACTATGGAACACTATGACAATGTTACTTATATGACACATCCACTTATTAAACACAAAATTTCTCGTCTTAGAGATAAAAACACTGGTACAAATCAGTTTAGAAAATTAGTGGAAGAAATTGCTATGTTAGAAGGTTTTGAGGCATTAAAAGACCTTCCTTTAGAAGATGTAGAAATAGAAACACCGATTGAAACATGTATGACTCCTATGCTTGCAGGTCGTAAACTTGCTATCATTCCTATTCTTCGTGCTGGTCTTGGTATGGTAGAAGGTGTTCTTTCTTTAGTGCCATCGGCTAAAATTGGTCATATCGGTTTATATCGTGATGAAGAAACATTTGAACCACATGAATATTTTTGCAAACTTCCTAGTAATATTGAAGAACGTACTATTGTTCTTTGCGACCCAATGCTAGCTACTGGTGGTTCTGCTATTGATGCGATTACTATGATTAAAAAACGTGGTGGAAAACATATCAAATTTATGTGTATTATCGCTGCTCCAGAAGGTGTAAAACGTCTTCATGAAGCTCATCCAGATGTGCAAATTTATGTAGGAAATTTAGACCGTTGTTTAAATGAACATGCTTATATTTGTCCAGGTCTTGGTGATGCTGGTGATAGAATTTTCGGAACAAAGTAAATTTTTCCCACTTCCAGTTAATCAAAAAGGGGTATATCATCACGATTACCCCTTTTTTCATTATGCATTATTCTCTGTCGTTTGTAAGATTCAACTTGTCTAATATAAAAAACATCAGACCCATTAACATACCAACAACACAAGCAAGTACCATACCTGTCAATTGAATACTACCAATTTGTATAGAAATTCCTGAAAGACCCGTTACAAAAACAATGGCTGTCATTGCTTGATTTCTAGATTTTCCATAGTCTACTTTCGCATCTACTAAAACACGGATACCTGAAGCACCAATCATACCATATAAAAGAAATGAAATTCCTCCAATCACAGGACCTGGAATGGTATTGATTAAGGTTGTCATTTTTCCAATAAAAGAACAAATAATAGACAACACAGCAGCACCACCAATAACATATACACTGTATACTTTTGTCATTGCCATAACACCAATATTTTCACCATAAGTAGTCGTAGGTACAGAACCAATAAACCCAGAAACCATAGTAGAAAAGTTATCTGCAAATAAAGAACGGTGTAATCCCGGCTCTTTTAATAAATCTTTTCCTACAATTTTACTCGTAACAATCTGATGACCGATATGTTCGGATGCAATTACTAAAATAACTGGTAATATAATGACAATTGCTTCCCATTTAAACTTAGGTAATGAGAAATTTGGCAAAGCAAATAATGGAGCACTAACTACCTGTGAAAAATCTACTACTCCACAGCAAAGAGCAACGACATATCCTGCAATAATCGCAATTAAAATTGGAATAACAGAAAGAAATCCCCTAAATACTACCGAACCAATGACTGCCGTAAGTAATGTCACTAAAAAAATAATCATATTTTCTGGAGCAATTACTTCATCTGTTAATCCAGCTGTACTTGCTGCTGTTCCTGCAAGTTCCAAGCCAATCAAAGCTACGACTGGTCCCATTGCTGCTGGTGGAAGAACAATATCAATCCAGTCAGAGCCAAATTTATAAACAATAAATGCTAAAATACAACCCAAAAATCCAACGACAACGAAGCCACCTAATGCATAACTATAGCCCCACTCACTAATTACAATCCCCGCTGGAGCAAGAAAAGCAAAACTTGAACCAAGATAAGCTGGTGCTTTTCCTTTTGTAATTGCAATAAAAAGTAATGTTCCAAGACCATTCATAAATAATACAATTGCTGGATTAATTCCAAAAATAAATGGAACTAAAACAGAAGCACCAAACATCGCAAACATATGCTGAATACTTAAAGGAATCAATAACTTTGCAGGTACTTTTTCTTCTACTTGAATAATTCTTTTTTCATTCATCTTTTGTCCTCCTTACTGATGAATCGCTGGTGTCCAATACTGCTGATTATATATATCCGTAAAACGATATGTCACTCTTACAGCACCTTCTCCGACATCTACATTGCTAATTGTCATATCTTCGGTTACTGTCATTTGTTCTCCTAAGTAATAACTATCCATATATTCACCAGAATAAGAATAATAATCACATAAGAAATCTAATGTATCACCTATTTGTAACTGACTCATACCTTTCGCTACGGTTTCTGTTTCACCTTCTACATAGTCAGTACGAGCACCTGCAATATAGCCATAAGGATTTTCATTATCAAATACTAAAATTAAATTGACACGTTCTCCATTGAGTAATGCTGGTACATGACCTGTAATTGTATATTTATCACCATCCGTAACAGTATCTAAATAATAATAAGCAACTGGCTGTCCATTGATAGCAATCCAAGTACGGTCGGTTTCTCCAATTAAATAACCATTTTCATCAAATTCAAATACATTATCTAAGCCTAAATCAATAAACCCTTCGCCATCATCATAGAACATATTCAATTCTAAACTATGTACTAAATTCCACTGTTGTTCTGTAAGTTTTAATTTGTTATCTTCCCATACCAATGCAGAAGCATCAAAATAATTATCAGCTAAATAATCTGCCATTTCTTCTGTACTCATTGTACTTTCATTGACAAACTGTGTATTAGACTTATCTAAACCAACAATATTTCCAACTTGACCAACTAAAAAATTACCTATTAATTGAGTCATCATATCTGAATTACCAGCACTAATAGAATTACCACTATTTAATAAAGTACCAAGTAACGAAGGCAATGGAGAAGATGTGCCACCAGTTACTGTCTGACCACCTACTTCTAAACTTGCAAATGCTTGAATACAACGAGCATATTCTTCGTCCATACCAATTGCTTCATAAGTATCTACCGCTTGGTCTACTGAAGATACTTTTTTATAAGGGAAATAAATAGAGATACCATACGCATTTGTCATATTACTAGAAGTACGATTGTATTTTACTGCGCTAAGTAGTGCGTTGGCTAAATTTTGTCCCTCTTTTGTCCCTAAATTGTTTGCTAAATGAACTAAATCTACTTGGTCAATCGATTGTGCAAATTCTCTCGATTGATAACGTGCATCAGATACTGCTTTATATTCATTATTTTGAATCATTTGACTTGCAGACTTAGAAAATTCTTTTAATTCTTCTGGTACAGTCATTTCTAATTCAGCTAAATCTACGACTGATAATGTTGTTTTTTGTCCTCTACATTTCACAGCACAAGTATCTACAAAATCATCTACAATATTTTTTCCAATTTCAATCGTTGACATAGAAGTATTGTTTGCTAAATTAGTTAACCAATTCGTATAATACCAACCTACACCCGGTTCTGTTTCCTCTGAAGCAATTAAATAATCTGCATAAGGGGTCAACATCAATGCTGTCTCTAATGTCGCCATCAAACAAGCATCAAATCCAATAAAATCAAATGTGACATTTGCCTTTTTCAATGCCTGATTGATTTCGGCTAAATCCATAGAACCACTATTACTGTATTTTTCATCATAACCATAACCACTAATCGAACCTCCACCGTGGTCCCAGAAGATTAACTCATTACGATTCGCTGGAAAGTTTTCATTACACCATTTGATAAAACTTGTCAATGTATTTGGGTCTGTCATTGGAACAGACCCTGCATCTTGTACTAAAAGTCGTAACTTACCATTTTTCACTTGATAAATTTGATTTACACTATTACTAATGGTAGTATTTTTCCAACTTTTACAACCACCCGTATAGACAATCAAATTTACATTTTCACCTAAATCTGCTGCCAACATTTCTTGTAAATCCGAAGTACCCATTCCAGCACGAGATTCCAAATCTGTACCACACATATATACCATAATAGTTACTACATCTTTACTATTTCCAAGAATTTTAGTTCTTTTCGCTCTCGCTGTAGATGCTACAGAAGTATTCAGTTTAGCTACATTACTTTCCATTTCCCAACCAGTACTTGTCGTACCACTATTTAACATACCACTAAGTCCTGAAAGGCTACCAACAATATCAGACAATCCACCAGTAGTTCCACTATTCGTATTTTGTGATTCATTCACAATAGATTGTCCACTATCCGAACTTCCTCCTAATAAACTAGCAGCACCACCTCCGCCACCAAGTAAAGCTACCACGAGAAGAATAATCTTAAGCAGTGGACTTTTTCCTCCAGAAGAACGAGTTACTTTACTAGTAGAACTAGAACTACTACTAGAAGTACTGCCTGTTCCTACTGGACCAGTTCCTAAACCAGAACCTCTCTTTTTTACACCCTTACTATTTCCAGTCACATTTTTCTCTCTGGATTTGGGTCTATTCTGTTCCATTCTGTTATCTCCTACCTTTCGTTTTCTAATTTTTTATTTCGTATGAACTACTATAGCAAAAATTATGTTTTCATGCAATGAAAA
>CALASV010000266.1 GCA_937888895.1 uncultured Clostridia bacterium
CACAATTTTTACAACTTCTACTTTAGAAAAAACACTCACTAGCTCTTTCTTTACCTGAAGTTCCTCAAATACCTCAAACAAATTCAAAACACTTCACACCTTTTTATTTCAAAAAATAATATTTATAACAATCTATCTAACTCCCTTTTTAATTCAAGTAATAATTCTTCTTCCTTTACTTTACGCAAAATTTCTCCTTTTTTAATTAAAAGTCCTTCTCCAATTCCTCCTGCAATTCCAAGGTCTGCTTCTCTTGCTTCTCCAGGTCCATTCACCACACACCCCATCACTGCTACTTTCATATCTAAAGGATAATCTTTTACTAATTGTTCTACTTGCTTTGCCAGTCCAATTAAATCAATTCTCGTTCTTCCACATGTTGGACAAGACACAACTTCTATACCACCTTTTCTAAGCCCCAATGTCTTCAAAATTTGTTTTGCTGAAGCAATTTCTTCTACAGGGTCTGCTGTTAAAGATACTCGTACCGTATCTCCAATTCCTTGCCCTAAAATGAAAGACAATCCAATCGAAGACTTAATATTTCCTGAAGTCACTGTACCAGCTTCCGTAATTCCTACATGAAGTGGATGTTTGATCCTATTTGCAATCAATTCATGTGCTTTAACACACATCAACACATCCGAAGACTTAATACTAATCACCAAATTATCATAACCAATATCTTCTATCAATTCTGCTTGATGTAAGGCACTTTCCACTAATCCTTCTGCTGTTACACCACCATATTTTTCAATCAAATGCTTTTCTAAAGAACCCGAATTGACACCAACTCGAAGAGGAATGTTGCGTTCCTTTGCAACATCTACCACTGCTTTTATCTTCTCCGTAGAACCAATATTTCCAGGGTTAATACGCACTTTATCTGCTCCATACTCCATTGCAGCAATTGCTAAACGATAGTCAAAATGAATATCTGCTACTAAAGGAATCGAAATTTGCTTTTTAATTTCTGCTAGTGCTTTTGCTGCTTCTATCGTAGGAACGGCACAGCGAATAATTTCACAACCAGCTTTTTCTAAATTAACAATTTGTGCTACCGTTGCTTCTACATTTTCTGTCTTTGTATTCGTCATGGATTGTATCGCAATTGGATGAGTTCCACCAATCCATACATTCCCAATACGTACTTCTTTTGAAATTCTTCTTTCCTTTGTATCTGTTAGCCAACCCATAACTATTCCTCCCTTTCATCCATCTGATAAAAATAAGGTTACTGTTCACTTTGTTCCAGTAACGAGCAAAAATCCATCTAAAATTTGCTTCGCAAATGGATTTTTGCTTTATTATGCCACATTTTCTTACGCTCTTAGCAGTAAATGCTAAGAGCTATGTGAACAGTAACAAAATAAGTTTTACAACAAGTCAATATATGCTACTTCACAAATATATTTTTAATATCATTAAAGAAGATAAATACCATCAATACCATCAATAAAACCATACCAATTAAGTGTACCATACCTTCTTTTTCTCGGTCAATTGGCTTTCCTCTTACTGCTTCAATCAATGTAAATACTAATTTTCCACCATCTAAAGCAGGAATAGGAAGTAAATTCATTACACCTAAATTCGCACTGAGTAAAATGGTAATATAAGCCATTTGCAATACAACATCTAATGCTGTTCCAACTTCTTGTGTTTGCTCATACACATCTCCAATTGTTCCAATAATTGCAACAGGACCACCAACGTCATTTGAACTAAGCTGACCAGTTACTAATAAACCTAAATTTTTTATCGTCGTTACAATCCAATATTTTACTTCTACAAAACTATACTTTAATGTTTGTAATACATTTACTTTTTCTCTAGAAAGATTATAAGAAAATCCAACACTATATACTTCTTGATACAATACAGGTGTTATTTCTACTGTAATAGAATCTCTTGTTCCATCTTCTGACTTTCTTTCATAAGTAATCAAAACAGCCGAATCAGTCAAAGGATTTGCATCCATATAAGTAGATAATTCTGCTCCTGTTGAGATTTTCGTTCCATTGATATTGTATGTACCAGAATGCCTATTACTACCATTAGCACTTCTAATGACACACTTCCCACTATCATAAAGGAACAACTTATCCCCACTACTTGAATCTGTTAATTCTGCACTTACTGTACGTGAGGCACAAACTTCGACATTTGACGAAACCGATGAATAATCGTCGCTTACACTTGGATTAGATGACCATGCCATAACTATGCTGGCGATGATGATAAGAGTCTTCATAATAAAAATGTTTTTAGAGATTATAATGCTTGATGATTCTATATTTCTAAATTATTAATAAAGCGATATGCAGCATATTATAGTAGAATCTTCTATAATATCTTATTAAAGCACCGCCATTATATATTGCAATGTTCCATAGGCACAATAGTTATTCATTAGTATTATTCGGGTGAAGGTCAAAATACCAACTGATTTCCTGCAAGTTCAATACTTCGGATACATTAAACCTTTTAGTCAATGTCCTGTATCCTTTACAAGTGGCCTTAACTTCTATTTGGATACTCTCCGCATTATTTTCTGACAATCCAGTAATTCTGATTTTTTTTGTTTCATCATATGGAGCAGTTCCGAGATAAATTTCGCTACTACTTGCAACTTCCTCAGGAACAGATGATATTACACGCCAAAACAATCGGCAGTCACTCTGCGATGCTTCAAAAAACCATCTAATAAGAGGACTAAATTCTTCTGTTTGTACGGATGTTTTGGTAGTAGTAGTCGCTCCAAGCGTACTATTGCTATCTTTTTTAAGGAAAGCAGTTACTCCCAGACTTTTGGGTTTTATCAGATACCAGTCTCTTGAAGCCTCAAAATAGCCACCTTCATAAACCTCTGTTACTCTTTCATAGCCATCTTTTACGAAAGTGAATTTGATAGACCATGGAGGTACAGAAGTATCACTGATTTTATATTTTTCTTTGATATACATATATGATTCCCTATTGGGTATTGATATGACAGCAGGTGTTGTTTCACTTACAAGAACCCCATTCATATACACTTTAGCCCCTTGAGGTTCACTATCAAGTTTTACCTTTAGTGGTTCTTTTTTCTTTTTAGCATCACATATTTGTGGATATAACAATCCAGTTGCAACAATCATCCCGATTAAAACAATTAAAATACGCCAAACCTTCATAATAGTAATAGTTTAATGTTAATAACTCATAGTATTGACAATACAAAAAAACGCGAACTTTTGATGTTCTCATCCAGAGGTGTTTGGCATTACCTGATTCGATAGAACACTCAAAAGCTCGCGCCTTAGGCACGAGCATTTTTGCAATATTCCTATCGAATCTTTTTTTAGTCGCCAAACTTTCTGGATGATAGAATAAAGCTAAAACGCTTTTCCAATATGTAATGTGCGTATCAACTATACGCGATGTTTCATAGGCAGTTGTTTTTATTGTCTTGCAAATATAGAAATTATTTTCCAAAGATGATTATGACTGCAGAAAGTAATAATTGCCTGACGTAGATACATCATCCATTGCATTCTTCATCCGTAAATAGCCCCTATTCACGGATGGAATTGCACAAAAGGCAAGTTACATCCGTAAAAACGGCCATTTTACGGACGGGGAATAATATTTTGTGGATAGTCATAAAGAAAGTGTATCTTTGCCTGTGAAAAAGGCCGGATAGGACGGCCAACGAAAAACATTCCGCGTATGATGACTATTGAAAGCCCTGGTGCATTCTGGAAGGATTATGAACTGATCGATTCCGGCAACTTTGAAAAACTGGAAAGATTCGG
>CALASV010000267.1 GCA_937888895.1 uncultured Clostridia bacterium
CAAGGCAGGTATCTCTAATTTTACTCAATGGCTTGCTACTCATTTTGCAGGCACAGGTATTCGTTGTAATGCTATTGCTCCCGGATTTCTTGTTTCTACACAAAATTATAAATTACTTTTTAATGAAGATAGCACTCCAACCAAAAGAAGTGCCAAAATTTTAAATAACACACCAATGCATCGATTTGTAGATTCTAATGAACTTCTTGGTGCTACTCTTTTCCTTTGTGATGACGTTTCTGCTTCTGCCATTACTGGTGTAGTACTTCCTATCGACTGTGGTTTTTCCGCATATTCGGGGGTATAATCATGTTTTTTGATGAAAATCTTTTACTATATAATGAAACAGGAAAATCACTTTATGAAAAAGTGAAAAACCTTCCTATTATTGATTACCATTGCCATTTAAACCAACATAAAATCGCTATCAATGATACATTCTCTGATATTGGTGAATTATGGTTAGCTGGCGACCATTACAAATGGCGTTCCATGCGTTTAAATGGTGTCGATGAATATTATATTACTGGTAACGCAAGTTTCCATGATAAATTTATCAAATACGCGGAAATTTTACCTAATCTGATTGGAAATCCCTTATATTATTGGACACATCTTGAATTAAAGCAGATTTTTGGTATCGACCTTCCTTTAAATAAAAATACAGCCGAACAAATCTATAATATGGCAAACGAAAAGTTAAAAGATATGAGTGTTCGAAGTATATTAAATAACTTCCATGTGGAATTTATTGCTACTACGGACGACCCAGTAGATGACCTTTTAGAACATAAAAAATATGATTCTATCCATGTAACACCTACCTTCCGTCCTGATAAACTTTTCGACTTTGAAGAAAGCTATATTAAAAACTTAGGACAAGTAGCAGAAATTACAATAGAGTCACTTGATGACCTGTTAAATGCCCTCACAAAACGACTTGACTATTTTGTTAGTAAAGGGTGTCGTATGGCAGACCATGGAATGGATAAATTCCCTACAAGCTATGCAAACAAAGAATTGGCACAACAACTTTTTGCAAATCGTAACAACCTTTCGGAAGAAGAAAAAGAAAATTTAAAAGGTTATTTACTCGTTTGGCTTTCTAAAGAATACGCAAAAAGAAATATTACCGTACAACTTCACTTTGCAGTTACTAGAAACGTAAATCCTTCGACATTTAAACTTTGTGGTCCTGATAGTGGCTTTGATGTCATAAGTGAAACTCCTTCGGTTCACAATGTTCTTGCCTTCTTTAAGCAAATTAAGGATGAAGAACGTCCAAGTACCATTCTTTATACACTGAACGATGCTAATCTTGCTTCTATGGCTTGTATTAGTGGAGCTTTTCGCAATGTTAGAATGGGTGCTACTTGGTGGTTTAATGATACAGTAGAAGGAATCCGTCGCAATTTAAAAATTATTTCTGAATACTCTAGTCTTGGAAATAATTTAGGTATGTTGACTGATTCTAGAAGTTTTTCTAGCTATTGTCGTTTCGATTTCTTCCGTCGTATTTTATGTGATTATGTAGGTAATCTTGTAGAAAAAGGCGAGTACGATAGCAATAGTGCTGTACAATTAGTAGAAAATATTTGTTATTACAACGCAAAAAGGATGGTAGAATAATGAATCAATATATCCCTGTTGTAGTCATTAAAGAATTATCTGAAACTGATAAAATATTGACTGCATTAAAACATAATGATATTAACTGTGCCGAAATTACATTCCGTACAGATTGTGCAAAAGAGGCAATTGCTTATGCTGTGAAAAATTATCCTGATATGGAAATCGGTGCTGGTACAGTAATCAATACCAAACAATGTAAAGCTGCTTTACAAGCTGGTGCAACCTTTATTGTATCTCCTGGACTTTCTAAAGAAGTTGCAAAACTTTGTAACGAAAGAAATATCCCTTACTATCCGGGTTGTGTAACACCTACAGAAATAATGACTGCATTGGAACTTGGGATTACTACTGTAAAATTCTTCCCTGCTAGTATCTATGGTGGATTAAAAGCTCTCAAATTACTCTCTGCCCCTTTTCCTCAAATAAAATTTATCCCTACTGGTGGAGTAGATAGAAGCAATTTAGAAGAATTTCTTGCCTTTGACAAAGTAGTTGCCATTGGTGGCAGTTTCCTTGTCAAAGAATCTCTTGAAAAAATGGAAAGAAAATAAACTCACCCTGTAATGTATGAAAGAGTTTTTCATGACTTATTTTTGACTAGAAAGGAATAGTGAAAATAATTAAAAAAGTAGTTACTTTCGGCGAACTTATGCTTCGTCTTGCTCCAAACGGATATTATAGATTTTTTCAAAATGACCAAATGCAGGCAACGTTTGGTGGTGGAGAAGCGAATGTTGCCGTATCTCTTGCAAATTATGGACTTGATAGTGTTTATGTTACCAAACTTCCAAAACACGCAATCGGTCAAGCAGCTGTAAATTCTCTTCGTTCTTTTGGTGTTGACACCTCAAAAATTGTTCGTGGTGGCGATAGAGTAGGTATTTATTTCCTTGAAAAAGGTGCTTCCCAAAGAGGTTCTATATGCATTTATGATAGAGCTCATTCTGCCATTCAAGAAGCAAACGCTTTTGATTTTGATTGGAATACTATATTTGAAGGTGCAGATTGGTTTCACTTCACAGGTATCACTCCTGCATTAGGTGGAAATATGGTAGATATTTGTTTAGAAGCTTGTAAAATAGCAAAATCAAAAGGAATTAAAATTTCTTGCGACCTTAACTACCGTGGAAAACTTTGGACAAGAGACGAAGCAAAAGAAGCTATGACAAAACTTTGTAAATATGTTGATGTTTGTATTTCTAATGAAGAAGATGCAAAAGATGTATTCGGTATCGAAGCAGAAAATACAGACATTTATAGTGGAAAACTTAACCACGAAGGATATAAATCTGTAGCAAAACAACTCGCTGATAAATTTGGATTTGAAAAAGTAGCGATTACACTTCGCTCCTCCATTTCCGCAAGCGATAATGACTGGGCAGGTATGCTGTTTGATGGCGAAAATTATTGTTTCTCCAAAACCTATCATTTGCATATTGTGGACCGTGTAGGAGGTGGAGACTCGTTTGGTGGTGGACTTATTTATGCTCTCTTAAACAAGAAAGACACACAATCTGCTATTGAATTTGCAGTCGCAGCATCGGCATTGAAACATTCCGTAGAAGGTGATTATAATAGAGTAAGTGTTTCTGAAATTGAAAAATTAGCTGGAGGAGACAGTTCTGGTAGAGTACAAAGATAATACTATCGAAAATCTAAGAACCTCATAACGAAGAACCTCATAGAAAAATTAATGTGATAATTACATCATTCTAAGAGGTTCTTTTTCTTTCTCTCTTTTGAAAATTGTATGTTTAGTGTATAACCTACCTATTGATTTGTTCTTTTTAGCTTTTAGTCGATTTGACTTGCTATTTTCTTACTCACTTATTTGTTCTTTTTTACTTTCAATCAGTTTGTTTTGCTATTTTTCAAATGTCATTGGCTCAATTTCTTTCACCCAATGAATTTTTGCAATTGGTACATGACAATATCCACCCGGATTTTTATCTAAATATTTTTGGTGATACTCCTCTGCATCGTAAAAGTGTTCTAATGGACAAGCTTCTATTGCTAATGGTTGTCCAATTCTCTGCTCTAACTCTTGTAATGACTTAAAAATGACTTGTTCATCTTCTTGCTTAGTAAAATAAATACCTGTACGATATTGATGACCTTCGTCTTCTCCTTGCTTATCCACAGAAGTTGGGTCAATAATTTCATAAAACAAACGAAGCAATACAGCTAATGATAATTTGTCTGCGTCATATATCACTTTTACTGCTTCTGCATGACCTGTATTTTCATAACGCACTTGCTGGTATGTCGGATGCTCTGTATTACCATTTGCAAAACCAACCGTAGTTTCTATTACACCTTTGATGTTAGAGATATATTTTTCTACACCCCAATAACAACCACCAGCTAAATAAATTTCTTTTTGGTTCATTTTTTTTCTCTCCTTTTCTAATCGTTCTGCTAATTGCTTTTTACAATCTCTTATTAATTCTTCTTTTGGATAAGTTTTTCGTTCTGAACATTCTTGTCTAAGATAATTTAAAAAATTTTCTATATGGTCATCTGGAAATTTTTGATGCAACTTCCAATACTGTTCTCTTAAATCTAAAAATTCATCATCATTATATAATTTCTTATAAAAAGGATGTCCATACTTATACTCTGGAATCAATTTTGAAATAATCATCTCCAAAATTTCACCAGACAAAAAGTCTGGGTCACGTATCATCAAATCCATATTAGAAAAATCCTGATTGTGAATATACTGATTTCGTATATACATACCATAAGTATGATGATACATGATACTACATGGATGCAATTTCATATAGAATTTATCTTCCTCTGTCATATTTTTAATACAATCTTCTGCCACTGCTGTAACAAATTCTAATTCTGTTTCTGCATAAATTTTTTTCTTTTTACTCATCTCAAAACGCCTTTCTTATTGAAAAAATTATAATCTCTCAATTATAAATCTATTATAACAGTGGTGAATCGGCAATATTGTCTTATTACATATAGTTAATTGGATATTCGTAATTCGCTTCGCTACTTACTCATAACCGAATAGCTACTATCATAACTTGTCTGATAAATTTTTTATAATTTTTCTCGCACTATTTGCTCTAATAATCCTTTACAACCAGCTAATACATCATCATAAGTAGTAGCAAAATCTCCCGTATACCAAGGGTCAGCTACATCTCTACCAGAACCAGCAAAAGAAAGTAGCTTGTAAATTTTTCCCTCTTGGTCACTACCAACAATACGGTTCATATTTCGAATATTGGCAGTATCCATTCCAATTAAATAATCATAACAATCATAATCAGCTTTCGTCATTTGTACAGCACGATGAGGAATGACAGGAACTCCAACTTTGCGTAACTGATTCACTGTACCATAATGAACACCATTGCCAATTTCCTCACGACTCGTGGCAGCAGAATTGATATAAAATATATCTGCTAAACCTTTTTTGTTTACTAAGTCTGTAAAAACAGACTCTGCCATAGTGCTACGGCAGATGTTGCCGTGGCATTTTCAAAGGCTTTCCACCCTATTTATTGTATGCTGCCGTGGCACAGGAATAACACTTTTATCTTTCTTTCCATAAACTCTCATAACCTCGCTTTTCCTTATATTTCCTAGCTTTTTAACCATTTTCCCTAAAGACCCTATCTTGGTATAGTATAGCATATTTTATCATATCTTGGTACCCAAAAAGAGTACAAATGAAGGTAAATTTTCCACTTGTACTCTTCACCTTTTTTACACACACTTAAATTTTCTTAATTCTTCCTTCGCTCCCACCATATCGACCCTATTCATTTCTCTCTTAATTTCTTCCTCAATCTCTAATCTTTTCACTTCATCCTTTGCATCTTCTAATTTCAAATGCGTATAGATATTTAATGTAGTTTGTACATCACTATGACCCATTAAATATTGAAGTGTCTTTACAGAAATTCCTCTCTTTGCCATATTGGTACAATAGGTATGACGAGCTACATGAGGTGTAATTGTTGGAAGTTCTACCTTATAAATCTTATTGTATTTTTCAACTGCATACTTAAACTTCTTTTCTACATAGTATGCTTTAATTGGTTTACCCTTTTCATCTAAGAATAAAAACCTTGTATAACCATCTATGACTTGCTCTACTTTAGGTTTCTTTCTTCCAGAAATAACTCTCTTAAATACCTCATAAACCTCTTCTGACATGGGAAGCACTCTTGTTCCTGCATCTGTCTTAGTCTGCTCAATATATGTACCCTTTCCACCTGTATATTGTAACTGATGGTCAATATTGATGGTTCTTTCTTTCAAATCTATGTCACGAATGGTTAAACCACATAATTCACTGACACGCAATCCAGTCTTAAACAATATAAACATTAAATCATAATATTGCTTAAAATGCTCATCTTCTTTGATGAAATTTAAGAAAATTCTTTCTTGTTGCCCTGTCAGAGCATCTCTTTTTACAGTATTATTGATTAACGCTTTCGCAAGTTCAAAATCAAATGGATTTTTTCTTAACATATCATCTTCTACAGCCATTTGAAATGCTGGTCTTACTACTCCCCTTATGCTATGTATCGAACTATAACTACGACCACCATCTTGTAAACTTATCAGCCATAACTTGGCATCTGATGTCTTGATAGAATTTATCTTCTTGCTGCCGAATGTATCTTTCTTTAATACATTCACTACTGTTTTATAACCATTTTGAGTAGTAGGTCTTACTCCTCTTTTCTGTGCAATATAACGCTCTACCAATTCCAATACAGTAATCTCACCCATACTATAAGAAATACCATCACGCAATACTTTTTCTATTTCTTTCTCTTTTTCTCTTAATGACAAGTCATTCTTCTTACCTGTTGGTACTTTATCATGTCTTTCTAACTTCCAACTATAAACAAACTTTTTCTTTCCAGTTACAGAGTCTGTATAAGAGTACATATAACGACCATCACTTCTTTGTTGTTCTCCCTCTCTAAGAATTCTCCCTTTATTATCCTTTCTCTTCAAACTATCAGCCATGATATCTTCCTCCTTGTTTTTTTCCAATTTATTCCTGCTCCTTTCTTGGGGGTGGATTGTACCTCCACCCAAGAAGAAATGCAAATGTTTTTTTCAGGTAATTTTGAAATTTTAAATACTATAAACTCCATCTAGGTACGCTTCAAATTTCATACGCTTAATTAAAATCTTTACTCCATTATTCAATATAAAATCTGATGTACTATTCTCTTGTACTAACTGTCTTAGCTTCTTCTCTCCAATGTTAAAATACTCACTTGCCTCTGCTATTGTAAGAGTATATTTTTTCCATAATGGTACTTTGGAACTCTCCATGTTAAACCCTCCTATACTAAACTACTATATTCTTCCATGCTAATTACAAATTTTGCATAAGAAGGCAACTCATAATTGACCCATATAAATTCCTCTCCTATATCTTTATTCTTTTTGTTCTGACAGGACTTTATGACATCAGCAAGTTTATAACATTTCCAACCATGAGGCAGTAAATACTTATCATACAAGTCAATACCCTCTTTACTTCTATATCCACATAACATAATGTTACATTTTGCTTTTTGAATAGTTTCTAATAATCTCTTTTGCTCTTTCTCTGGTAATTCACACGCATAGGCTTTATCTGCACCCTTACCTCTTAATTCTGCTCTATAAGGAGGGTCAAGAAAAGCAAATGCATTAGAATCTTCTACCATACTACCAAGCAAATCAATTCCATCCTCATTTTTAATATGAACATTCTGTAATCTCTCTTGTACCTTTGGTAAATGAAACAGAATATCACTTAGATAAGAGTATGTACTTCTATATGCACTCTTAGAATATGCTTTGCGTGTTGAATTAAAGCTCTGCGAAATCAAAATATAAACTTGTACAGCCTTCTCAATGTCATCTAATTCTTTAAACTTATTCTTACTATGTTGCATTGCTACCTTAAAAACCTCTCTGTCATATTCTAATTTACTTAATTTTTCTATTAGCAACTTTCCTTTTTCACTATCTGCTAATACTTTCATAAAATTTACAAGGTCTTTATCTAAATCATTTATTACTTCTATCTCACTACGAGCATGATTCAGTAGTAAGGCTGCTGAACCCATAAAGGGTTCATAATATGCCTTATGCTTTGGAATCAAACAGTTAATTTTATCTACCATTCTAATTTTTCCACCATACCATCTATACGCTCTAATTACCATTATGCAATTTCCTCCAGTTCTTCTTCTACATCATTTACATTTTCTGCTAATTCAATCTTATAATAATGCTTCTTCTCTCCATATAAACTAATCATCATATCATAAGGACGATTTTTAGCATTTTGTAATGCACCCATAATCTTTAAGCGTTTCAATAAATCAATGCGTTTATACCCCAAGTCCTCACACTCTCTTATAAACTTATCTATATACTTACTTGTTATATATCCATAATTGTTTCTAATGAATACACCATTTTCTTTACCATCTTCTACATCAACTGCATTGTCACGAATGAACTGACTAATTTCTACATGAACTTCCTGTAAAGTACGCTTCTCTTGAATACTTATGATGCAACCTTTATCTTCCAATATTTCCATAAGTTTCTTTTTAATATTAAGCACATCATCTATTGTAAAATCTTCCATATCTAAGAAGAAATCCAAACTTCCTGTTTTACTAACCTTTCCTTTTGCAATCGTTTTGATGTCAGAAATACTTCCATCATTAAACACTACATATAAATCAATCGCTATTCTCTTACTACTCTTTTCACTTGTAACTACTGCATATACCTTATGTCCTGCCTTATGTTCTAATACATTTCTTCCTAATCTTTCCATTGTCTTTTCTCCTTATACATAAATATTTTTTATTATTTTGTATAAGTTACAGTTATTTTCACAGACTGCCCCCTTGGTACGGTCAAGGGTAGCCATCCGTATTTTTTTGAACTTATATTTCCATTTTTTTCTATATGAATCACTCTTGTATATTCCTTCCGTACATAAACATACATTTGTAATTTTTTGTCAAGTTACACCATAAACCAAACCTTATGCATTCATATTTTTTATCACCTCGCTTTCTCTCTGTAACTTATGTCTTGATTATAGCATAACATTTTAATTTAGTAAGATGTATTGCTTTTTGACTTCCATTACATTTTTATTTGTTATTTATCATTTTATGTTATGCCTTTTATTTTTTATGTTATGCCTATCACTTATTTTTGTAATGCCAACAAAAAAAGACATATACATAAACTGTATATGCCTAGACATCTATTATTTCCATATTTTATTCTTTTTTTAACTGTAAACAAGTTAATACAGATTGTATATACCTATTATGCTTATCTAACATCTCACTATAACGTGCAAGTTCCATTTCGTTCGTCAACATTTCATCCCAATCTTTAATTTTCATTTTAGTAAGTTCTCTTGTAAACTTAGCAAGTTGTGTTTCTTCTTTATAAGGTACACCACGCTTAAAATAATAATAAACTCGATACAATGGTTCATTTACATCATACGTACTTTCTATTAACTTTTTCTTTATAGTTTCCTCTATAAACTTATCAATTCGTTCTCCTATCTCTAATTCTACCTTATTTGCTACATTTAATGTAAAAAGTCGCTCATACCTAACATTAAAATAACATTTCCAATCTAATTCACTTACAGTATGTAAGACCATCCAATCTCCACCTGCCACAAAATACTTTTCATCAATATGAAACAAAGCAGCTAAATCCTCTCTCTCCTTTTTACTAATCTGAAAATTTTCTCCCCTACAAAGACGAAAAAAGCGTTGACGAGAAATATGTAAAATGTCATCATAAAAATCATATTTACTGAAAATATCCGATTTTACCTTGCCCATCTTTCTATACAACATATAAATAAGATGTATATTTACAATCACATTAAATGCATTTTTACTATTGTAGATTTTTATTTTATTAGAATTATCTATCATAATGTAGAACCCCCTTTAGTTCTTATTATAATAGCATAAACTTAACTAAAAAGCACCATTTATTTTGATTGCAAGGAGATAAACTATATTGAATGAAATTAGAGAGATTGTTAATGAACTTATTCTTATATAAAAAGAAATACCCCCATAGAAATAATTTTATAAATTCCATGAGGGTATAGCTTTAGTTATTGATATTATATTGTACCTGTAACGTACTTTTTTATGTCAAAACATTTATTGTAATAAGAGAGGAAGAAATTCTCTATGCAACACTACTATTTTACATTTGTATTTATGTTAAAAACCGAAGATATTCTTATTATTCTTATTTTTGTAAATATTTTCAAATAAACTACTCTATGAAGAACCATAAACTTGATGATTTATTATAAACCTCTATCAAGAACCAAAAGTTATGCGTTATTTTGGTTACTGATTACTTTATAAACTCTATGCAATCTTAATTTCTTCCTATGCAATCTCAATCATAATGATTTTTATTTTCTATGCAATTCTCATATCACAATTGCAGTGATTATTTTTTTCTATGCAATTTCATATCACAATCGCAATGATTTTTATTCTCTATGTAAATTGAAATCATAATTGTAATGATTATTTTTTTCTATGCAATCTTAAATCATAATCGCAGTGATTATTTTTTTCTATGCAATCTTAAATCATAATCGCAGTGATTTTCTTTTCTATGCAATTTCATATCACAATTGCAATGATTTTTATTTTCTATGCAATCCATATATTCCATAAGTACATATTAAATAATTATAGCAATCTTTCCTTATATAAAATGAAATTAGAGAGAGTTTTAATAAACTTATTCTTTTATTAGAATGAACTTATTCTTTTATAAGAGCTATACCCTCATAGAAATAATTTATAAATTCCATGAGGGTATAGCTTTGTTTGTTTATATTATATTGTAACTTAATGTAGATTTTTATGTCGAAACATTTATTGTAGTAAGAGGGGGAGGAAATTCTCTATGCAAGATATCATTTTTACACTTGTACCAATGTTAAAAACTGAAGTCATTCTCATTTCTGTAAATATTTTTGATACTGTTGCACATTCTTTGCTATTGTCTGTCTGCATACATCTAATGTTCTTGCTGTTTTCTCCATTGTACCACATAACTTATATAATAAGTACACTTCTTCCACACACATGATGAATTTACTTGCCACTATGTTACCCTTTTCAAACCTTCCTTTTTCTCCATGCCCACTATCTTCTTTTTCAAATGCTTCTCTTGAAACCAATTTGATATAGTTTACAAGCAATACGATTGCGTTTTCTTTACTAATGAATCTTCCTTGCCCATCAATAAACCTTACATCTTTTATATTGTAGTTGCCTATATTTTCTATTGTCACATCATCTACAAACAAGCCATACTTTATAAATTCCATTCTAAATCCATATTTTTTCTCCATGATTACCATCCTCTCTAAATTGTACATCTTTTTACTAAATGATATATCAAACAATACCATTTATTTTTCATTACATGATTACAAATTCTATTAAATGAAATCATATATTATATCCATGATTTTTATTTTTTTCTCCATGCTATTATTCTATTCTCATTGTTAATTCAATTCTCATTTAACTGCTGTTAAGATGAAACATTTAACTATCCTATTCTAAATGCCATCTTATTATAATGAGAAGAAACTACTCTAGCATCATAAACCTCTATCAAGAACCAAAAGTTATGCGTTATTTTGGTTACTGATTACCTTATAAACTCTATGCAATCGCAAATCACAATCGCACCAATTTATTCTCTATGTAAATTGAAATCACAATCGCAATGATTTTTATTTCCTATGCTGATTGAAATTACAATCATATTGATTATTTTTCCTATGCAATTACTCTATTTCATAAGTACATATTCAATAATTATATGATTCTTTTCCTATATTGAATATTTTTCTATAAGTAACTATATTAATCTATAAGAACCTTATTATTAATAATATAGTTAATTTTTCTCTATATCTATTACTGAAAGCTGACATATTTATATATTTTCATGTAGAAATTGATGTAGAACTAGAGGAAGAAAAGTAGATATTATTTTTCTTGTCCATTTCCTGTTCTTATTGCACTTATCTTAACTCCTATGTCATATCTATATGAAATGACCTTTTACACATCTAATGTTCTTCTTATTATTTTTGTAACCAAAACTTATTCTTTATTTTGATTACTCTACCCATTTTCTATTCTTCTTTCTAATTTTTATTTTTTTATTTTCAAATTTCACTATAATTCACTATTTTTCACCCAAAAAATAACTAAATTTAGCCCATTTCCTTATATTTCCAGATTTTTTTATATAAAAACCTTCCTGATTTTTAAATTTTTTATATAAAGTTTTAGAATCTATGTATTCTTCTATTACTCCATGTCAATTTACCTTACTATATTTTTATAAAAATAATACCATGACCTACATTTTTACTAACTAGTACACTAAATGCTAAAAATATTTTTTCCTATTTCATTTTTTCTTAATACCACTATGTCAAACTTACTTTTTCATAAACCTATTCTATTAAATACGATTTATTCTTACTATCTACTTGTCATTTTATTTTATTAACTAGTACACTAAATGCCACTATTTTTTATTATAATTTCTTAATTCTCTTAATACCATTATGTCATTCTTATTTTTCTATGATTTTATCCTATCCACAAAATAAACATTTACCCTTTTATATGATTTATCTATAAATCTTACTTGTTACTTAATTTTATTAACTAGTACATTAAATGCAGAAAATATTTATTCTATTTTATTTTTTCTATTATTCTTGTATGTTGATTTATCAGAATTTTATGCAATAAAAAAGCCATATACGATTTCATCAATCATATACGACCTTCTTCTCTTATTTCCCCTTATTTATACGATATCTTAGTGCAAGACCTTTACAGATTATTTTCAGCGATTTGTCATCGTCTATGTAGTTGTTATCTAAAGGAAAATAGGCAATCGCTACTTGCTGTCCGTTCGGTAAAAATATAGCGTAGCCATTCCTTTCTACTTGTACCACACTTAAACCTGAGTAGTCAAACCCTGACAGTTTATTTTCACCTGATGGTGGATTTTGTTTCCAACGAATACTCATTGCTTTTGCTATGCCACTTAATACCTTTGCATCTAAAAAATACTGAGCATCCCTTGGCATATCTACTAACATCACACGGTACCCTAATTGATTATAAAGAGCATATCTATTTTGTGATTGCTCTACCTTAATATCATCGAATTGCATATTTTCTCCTCCTCTTTCCAATTTATTCTATTTTTTATTTTCTTGTAAGTGTACTTACAAGATTTCTTTCTTCTTTAATTTCCAAATTATTACATTTTTATAAAACTCTCTATTTGCCCCGTGGACAACCTTTTTTAATCTTAGCCACCATTTCCCCTACCTCTAACCATTTAACCCCTTATTTCACCCTTATACAAGTTTTGGAAACTATTTCCTACCATTCTACTATCCTCCATTCTATTTTTTGATTTACTCCCTTTATTCAATTTTTCTATTTTCTCATTATCTTATAAGATTAATTTTATGCTCATTACAATAAATAAAAAATGACACCACTTTTCATTTAGTGATGTCATTTATATATAATTTATTTAATTTCAGAGTTTTCAGCTATACTTGTTAAATGGTTTAATACTTTCCTTATAAATAAAATGTAACTTATCAACCTCTTAATGTCAATGCATTATTGATTGCTGCTCGTTGAGCATATTGAGTGGCGATGATGGGTTCAACTACTAATACTATATCTTTATTTACAAATTGCTCCGCTATTTTTGCTCCCCATAATGCCTGTACCAACTTTATACCATTTCTTGTTGTTTTATCAGAATTTTTTATAGGTACTTCTGTTAATAACCACTCTTTGATTGCACCAGTGTTTACTTTTGTAGTGCTTATCATCATTTTCCCATTGTATCCTGTTACACTTGCCCAAGGAATATCAGTACTTTCCCATGTTGTTACACCATTACCATTACTATCAACATATTTACCATATTTATCACGAGCATTTAATGTTATACTTTTCACAGCACTACTACAAGGAAATGCTTTTGGTGTTACTCCAGAGACTGCATTACCATCCTTTGTAAGCATATAAATTAATACACCTTGACCTTTGTAGCCTGTACCTTTTCCATATGTAGCATACCATTTTGAACTTGTGTTTGATGTTTTATTTTTATATGTCTCATCATCTGCATAGTTGCCCTCAAAGTCTATGTTTCCTGCTAATACATCAGATGCATTTACAGGGTGTATGTTATAGATTTGTAATGCTGTTATTGTTGTTAATATTGCTAAACATATTATTTTTATTGATTTCTTTAATTTAATCATAACTCAATTTTCCTCCTCTCTCATAAATGCAAAGGAGATGTATAAGATATTAAACCTTATCATCTCCTATTTTTATTTATTATGTATATTTACATTCCACCAGCTACCCAGTCCTCATCATCTGAAAATTCAGGAGTAGTGAATCCAGGAATACCGTTCTCATCTTCCCATTTTTCATAATCATCATCCTGTTGATTACTACCACCAGATGAACCACCACTATTTCCACCATGAATTATACCTGATAGAAGTGATGCCATCCACTGATTTGATATTGCATCAAACTCAGCCTGTGTTTTTGCTCGTAATTCATCCACCGTTATTCCACTATAATCAGCTATTGGCTTTAAATCTTTATCTGTATACATAGAAGTGTCTGCTTTTGGTAAATCAGGGTTTTGCTTAGCTTCTTCCTCTGCTTTTTCTACTTCTTCCTGTGCTTCTTGATTATTTTCTTCTATTACTTCTTCTCTAGTTTTACCTGTATCTTCTACAGGTGCATCAGTGAAATGGGTGTCATCGTTGTAGCCTGAACTGTCATTTTCACTTTCACTTGGAGTTGGTGTTGCAGTTGGTGTAGGCGTATTCGTTGGTGTAGGAGTGCTTGTTGGTATAGGTGTACTTGTCAATGTTGGTACTGGTGTAGGAGTTGATGTTATTGTTACTTCTACATTATCATTCAATATTTGATTTTCTACAGTTTCTAACACTACATTATCATTCACAGTTTCTGTTGCAGTTCCACAAGAAACTAATGATAACACAGCTAAACAAGATACTGCTATAATTTTCTTTTTCATAGTCCACCACCTTTTCTATTTTTATAATAAACTTATTTTAAAATACACGATTTCATAACATCTATTATAGTATCTTTAATATCATCTCCATGCTCATTCAAAAATTCTTTTACATTGAAAGACATATTCAGAATGTTTTTAATACTATTATCATCAAGACCCTCTACTAAGGATAATCTCTTAAATAATGTCCTTCCTGTTTCTGTAAGTTCATACCCTTGTTCTTCATCTTGCCATACAACAACATCGTTTTCGGTAAATTTATAACCTTCTTTTTCATTTTTCCATATCAGAAGACCCATTTCTTCCATTTTATCTAAGCCAGCATTAAATACATCTCCATCCATATAGCCTGTTGATAAATCTAATCTTTCTATTTTTTCACCTAATGAATATTCATAGTCCGGTTCATTCTCATCAACCATCTTATATTCATTTAATGCCTTTACTAATAAAATAGTTTCTACATCTCCCATTGTAAATAGTTCTTTTTTGCTCATGCCTTTATCCTCCCTGTTTTCCTTATCATAACACAATCAGAGTATCTTTGCAACACTTTTAGAGTATTTCTAAAACTCCTAATGTATTGTATTTACATTTACAATGAGTGTAGGAGGTAAACACACATGATAGAAGGTCTTCCTACAAAACTAAAACAATTAAGAGAACAATATCATTATTCACAAAAAGAGGTAGCCAACCGATTAAACATTTCGCCCTCTATCGTATCAGGCTATGAAACAGGAGAACGAACCCCAAGCACAGAAATTCTACTTAAAATTTCTTCTCTTTATCAATGTAGTACCGATTATTTATTAGGCAGAGTTACTACTCCTCCTACTATTGCACTTAACATTGATGGGCTTAACCAAGAACAAATTCAAGCATTACAAACTCTTATTCAAGTAATGAAGCAGAAGTAATGACATTTCTGCTCATTACTTTTTTATTATAAATCATTTTTTATCTCATATCAATACTATTTATAATGTCATTGACACACATTCCAATACATTTCATTGCATCTAATGCCTGTTGCTCCACTCTTTCACTCTCTAACGCTACATATAATGACAAAATAGTATTATGTAATGATTTTAATTTTGATGTAATTTCTTTCTTTTCCTCTTTATATTTCTCTACAATCTCATTCTCCATAACATGACCTCACTTTCTATATAATATGATGATACTCTTTTTATAAGGAAATAGCCAATGTCATTTTTTCTATAACATTGGCTATCTCAATTACCTTATAAACTTATGCTTTCTTCTTTTCTTCCACCTTACTTACTTTCTCAAACTCTTTCTTTCCAACAGGAACAGGATTTTCTTTTTCAACCACTTTCTTTTCTTCCAATGATTTCTCTTTTTCTACAGGAACTTCCTTTTCTAATATTTTCTCTTTTTCTACAGGAACTTCCTTTTCTTTTTCCAATGATTTCATTTCTACAACTACTTTCTTTTCTTCCAATGCCTTCACTTCTTCCACAGGCTTTTTTACCTTTTCTAATGAAGCTACTACAATCTTACCATTTTCATCTAACTTTGCACCTCCACTAATAACTCCCATCTCTAACAATGCTCTTAGCTTCTCACCATTGAATGATGTTCTCTCAAACCTTGAAGAAATTACATCATACATGACCTCTCCATGTTCTACATGAGTTCCAATTACAATGTAAAATAAATTAATCATGCTCTCCGTCTCTGCCATAGGTGTCAAAGAACCAATATGCACCTTGTACATTATATTACTTGTAAAGAACCCTTCATTATCGAATACGAGGTCAAATCCGTTTTCTCCAATTTTTAATCCATAAACCTCATCCTTGCCCTCTTTGTAACCCTTGATGATGTCACGCAACTGCTTCGAAGTGAACTCTAAAATTTCTCCTTTAGGCAAGCTGTAAAGTTCCCAGCCAAGCTCTCTCGTGCCAAGTCTCAAGTTGTTAATTACTACTAATTTTCTTGTTCTACACATATTCATTTCCTCCATGTTCTTCTTTTATTTTCTATGTATCACTTCCTCTTTACATAAACTATAATAACGCTGATATCAAAGAAAATCTATTGACGAAATGCAAGGGGTTTTACATAAAAAATTAGGGAGTATGCACGAAATTTTCATGTAGTTGCATACTCCCTAATGATTATTCTTTATTACTATTTTCATTTTCCAACTGATTTACTCTCCTATAGAATGTACCTCTATTAATTCCAAGGATTTTACTAGCAGAAACAGCTGTCAATTCTCCTTTTTTCCAACTGTCATAAACCTCATTGAAATTATCTAACTTCAAAGGCTTACGACCTTTGTATTTTCCCTCACGTTTAGCAATCTCAATTCCTTCACGCTGTCTTTCTAAAATATTTTGACGCTCAAATTCTGAAATTGCACCTATCATTGTCAACATGAGTTTTCCTGTCGCAGTACTTGTATCAAGATTTTCTTTCAATGACACCAATTTTACCTTCTTACTATTCAGCAAATCCACAATGTTAAGCAAGTCCTGTACACTTCTACTTAATCTTGAGAAGTCCATGACATACACCTCATCACCTTCACGCACAAAATCAAGCATAAGCTGTAACTTTTCTCTCTTGGTGTCCTTGCCACTTACCTTCTCTATGTACCACTTCTCAATATTATGTTGTTTCAATGCTTCTACCTGACGAGCTTCATTCTGCTCTAATGTACTTACTCTCACATACGCTACTACCATCTCTTTCTACCTCTCTTTCCTTTATCCTGTTTTTCTAGGGCACACCCTAGACAAACATTTCATCCTTCTTATAAAACTGTTGATTTTAAATTATTTTCCATGAACAATCAGCACATTCTTCATCATGTCAATTTAAAATCACTTTTATATAAAAATAAGCACTTTTAATCTTATCAAAAGAGTAATAATATATGTTGGTATTAGAGAAAAACAAGTATCAATAGATGGACAATTTAAGGAAGTCAGTATTGATAAAATCGCGGAATTATTTAATATAATTAGAGATTGGAATGATACGTATTATAGATATGTATTAGATGCTGAGATGTTTTCTGTTAGCTTAATAAAGGACAATCAAATTGTGAAGAAATATAAGGGTACTGGTAATTATCCTTATAATTATAATGAATTTAAGAAATGGATTAGTGAAATTATATGAGCGAAATAGATAAAATAATCAGTAAATATTTTAATGATGATGCAGAAGAGATAGAAAGAGCTATAGCAGAATCAATGCCATTAATAAAAGAAGCCTTTATTCAGGTTCATGGTGAAGAATGTAGGCAGGATATTGAGGGCAAGTTTAGTAGAACAAAAATAGTTTGTCCACCGGTCGCTTTTAATTATCTATATTTGCAAATGATTAATGATATTTCTAAGTATTGGAGCGAAAAATATCCAAATTATGCGAGCAATCTTATTATGAATAGTGATCGGATTGACTTTAATGTCGAAAATTTGCCAGAAACAGCAAGGCAAGAGGCTGAAGTAATTAAAGAAAAAATATCTGCTTATGAAATATGCTATATTAAATTAGGTGAATTAAGTGCAATTATTTCCGAAGAACATTACCGTCAAGAAAATGAAGCTATTAATAAAGCAATATCTGATTTTTTAAGAACTGAATTACATTATCCGGAAGAAATGCTCCAACACGTTAATTATTCTTTGACAGTAGGGTTTCCGCTTGAAGCTTTAAAAACTCCATGTATTGGTTGTGAATTATCTATATGGGATATATATAGCATTTTATGCTACTTAAGTGGTTTTGGTATAGAAATACCAAAACTTATATTCCATACTAAATTCTATGACGGCTATACACATGAAGACTTGGCGCATGATATAGAAGTATATAATAATTTTATTGAGAGTGAGCTATATGGTAAAAAGATAAAAGATTATATTAGTATAGAACGTGAAAAATTGGATAAATTAGAGAAGCAGTGGGATACAAAAAAAGATAATGCGCGTGAAGATATTAATGCTAAAGTTACAAAACAGATTTATAATTCAAAATATTCGCTGCCTAATTATTTAGGATATAAACCGGTGCATTATACACCGGGAAGTCTGGGTGGGCAGTGTATCCCTTGTTTAGTGCAAGAAGGAAATAATGTTAATATTGGAAATGTAATTGAAATATACCATGTAATTGTCCCTTTATCCAACATCGGTGGGATTGTTATCCATGAATTAGAACATGCCGAAGAAACGGGGATAGTGTATAACGAAGATGGGACCTATACACTGGTTACTGGATGGGTTGATGGGTATAG
Source organism: uncultured Clostridia bacterium (assembly GCA_937888895.1). Classification (GTDB taxonomy): domain Bacteria; phylum Bacillota; class Clostridia; order Lachnospirales; family Lachnospiraceae; genus SIG299. The sequence goes on from CALASV010000267.1 coordinate 19,130, forward strand.
GAGAGATATTCAAACTCATGAGAACGTTAGTTCCTCAACTCTTTATACTGAGACTATGGAGTATACGCTTTTTAGTGAGATAATAAATGATTTGATCGCTTTAGAGATTTTTGAAATAGTTAAAGGGAAATCAACTAGTAAAATTTTTGAAAGTTATGGCGGGTGTATGTACTCAAATGGAT
>CALASV010000268.1 GCA_937888895.1 uncultured Clostridia bacterium
CTTTTCTTTCATCTTCATAAAAATGTACTTTTGAAAATCCGTAATTTAACAAATTTTTACAATCTTCAAAACGCTCCACATCTTCCTGGCTACGTGCATAAAGAACAATCGCTTTGTCTAAAAGCAAAGCCATATCATCCAAATTCACAGAATTTTCAAGACGCTCCCAAGAACGTGGATACAAATCATGCCCAATTCCATCAATTATAAAAGTTTCTGCAAGTTCATTTGCCCTCTCTGTTGCCGGAACAAAAAAATCAAAACATTCCCCGTGTCCATCCCCATCTGTAGAATGCCCCTTAATACCAATCAAAAGTGCAACATCATCCTTATATTCCTTTTCAATTTTAACTCCTGTTGCTACCAAATCTTTTGCCACCATAGTAATTTTATTGTAAATCTTTGTTCTACATTGTTCTAAATCCGAATCAATACAATCTAATAAACTAATACCAAGTGTAATTGTTCTAACATCTAAGTTTGCTTTTTCAATCATTTGATTCGTTTCAATTACTTCTGCTATATTTATCACGGCTGTTCATTCCTTTCGTTAGATACGATGCATCATATCAAAAATGTCTTCTCTTTGTGCCTTAATCATAACACCAATATCTGTTCCCACTTGTTCTAACTCATTAGCTACTAATAAAAAGTCTTTCTCTGTTTTGCTAAGGTCTACAATCATCATCATATTAAAATAATCTTGAACAATCGTTTGAGAAATATCTAAAATATTGATATTATTTTCTGCAAGATATACACATACTTTTGCAATAATACCAATGCAATCTTTTCCCAATACTGTAATTACTGCTTTTTTCATTTTGTTCTTCCTTCTTTCTTTTTAAATCTCTATTATATCTGATAAAGTATCCTTTGGTGCTATTTGAATATTCGGCATTGCTTCTATTCCCACTTTTAGTAATAACTCTGCTCGAACGGTTTCATAAGCTAATTCTGGATAATTATTTTTTTCACTCAAATGTGCTAAAATGATATATTGTAACTTTTTATGATACAAACGACATAAAAGCTTCGCTGTCATATCATTCGATAAATGTCCTAATTCTCCCATAATTCGTTGCTTTAAATAATATGGATATCCACCTACCATTAACATATTTTCATCATGATTCGATTCTATATATAAAACATCTGCTTTTTCTAAATAATCTAATATTTTTTGCGTATATCCACCTAAGTCCGTAGCTATACCAATTTTTTTCCCTTCTGCTTCTAATACATAAGCAACTGGATTTGCTGCATCATGAGAAACAGAAAATGGAGTAATCATAATTTCACCTATGTTCCATGTTTGGTCTGGATAAATTTGTTGAAATAATATATCATCTATTTTTCCAATCGAATTTTTTCCTTTTTTTATCGCACAAAAAGTTTCTACCGTACTATAAATAGGAATGCCATATTTTCTTGCTAATACACCAATTCCTTGTACATGGTCTAAATGTTCATGAGTCACCAATATTCCACTTAACTCTTTTGGATTTACGCCAATTTGTAATAAACCTTCTTCTATTCTCTTTCCACTAACGCCAGCATCTACTAGCAAATGCGTGGAAGCATGAGCTACATAAATACAATTGCCACTGCTTCCACTCGCTATACTACATAATCTCATGTTTCTAATCTGCTTTCTCTTTTCGAGTAACTAACACTATTTCCAGTATAAATCAATAATGTCTCCTGTATTTACTTTTGTTGTAAATTCTGCTTTTTCTCCATTGATTTGCATTACTACAGTTTCTCCATGAGCTACACTCACATCAAACGGATAAAAATCTAAAATATCTACAAACAAATAAGAAGACTTTCCTCTTAATACAACAGGCTTTCCATTGACAATCAATCGAACTTCCATTACTGGCTTTGGTGCAGGTGTAACAACTACTTCTTTTTCTTGTTCTACAGGCTTTTCTTCCAATATTTCTTCTGTAAGTTCTTCTAACTCTGCCATATCTTCTTGGAATGTTTCAGGCTCTAATGACCATTCTACTGTAAAGTTTTCATACACTTTTTCTTGTCTACTTGCTTTACGATTATTTACATAAATATTATTTGTAAATGGAAGGTCCATAAATTCTAATAACATTTCTAATGTATAATAAGATAATAATTTTAATTCATCACCTTCTTGAATATTGTAGTATTCCGAAACAAGTTCTCCATTTGCCTCAATAAATTTTGGACAAGTAATTTGTTTTTTATTTACAATAAATTTAATCGTTGAACGATATTCTGGTAATTGTCTTACTTCATAAGAGGCTGGTTTCCCCATGGTAGATGGTTTAATTTCAATTCTTGCATTTGGCTCAATGGAAGAATTAACGGCAGCAGGTTTCCCATTTACTGTAATTTCTGCTGCTTCCCCAGCTTCTCCACGTACCATACGTTTTGTTCCATTTAATGTAAAGTTTAATTCTTTTCCTCGTTGTGGGAATAGTTTTTCATTTGGAAAACCATTTTGCAAAGCAGCATCCATCACCGTTAAACGATTATTGTCATACAATTTTACACTTTCACCATTCACTGTAACGAAAATGAAATTATTTTTATCTTCATAATAATTCAAACAAATACCAATTGGTGTAACAAGCATTGGGTCTTTCTTAATATCTTCCTGTAAAAATCTTACAAAACCAAGTACTTCTTCGCCTCGCAAAGCAACTCGTTCACTTGGTATACCAAGATGATTTGCTAAACAATCCGTATAGCCTTCTACTTTACCACCACCACCAACAACAAAGACAGCACTTACACTCTTTCCACCATTGAGTTCTTTAATTTTATCTGCTACTTGTTTTGTCATACTTTCTACTAATGAGTGCAATTCTTGTTGAATTTCTTCTGGTGTTGTCCGTTGTGTTAATCCCATAATATCTTTATAATTAATCGTCTTTTTCTTTAATGTGGCATCCATTTTTATTTGCTCTGCTGTAGCAAAATCAACTAAATGTAATCCTACTAATTCCTCTGTCAAAATATCTCCTGCCATTGGAATCATGCCATAAGCAATAATACTTCCACCTTTTGTAATCGAAATATCTGAAGTTCCAGCTCCTACATCGACAAGAGCAATATTCAATAAACGAAACTTTTCAGGAATTGCTACTTGAATTGCTGCAATTGGCTCTAATGTTAAATTAACTACTCGAAGTCCTGCTTTTTCTACAGCAGCTGCAGAATCTCCACCACCTATAATTTTAACACTATCAATATCAGCTAAAGCTTTTGCTATACTATTTGTTCCAACTGCAAATTGATCAAATTCGAATAATCCAACTGGTCCGTTCCATACAACAGTTTTAGCTTTTGAAAGTTCTTCAACATACATTTTGATTGTTTCATCTCCTATGTCGAATCCTTCCCAGCCGTCTGGTATTTCTGTATAAGCAACTACTTTGCTTTCTGTATCTGCCTTAAATTCTTTACCAATTCTTGTATCAACTGGTAACATTAATTTTACACCTTTTTGTTTAGCTTTTTCCATTAATTCTTTTGCTAAATCAAGTTTATCTAATTCGCAAATTGAATCTCCTACACCATATCCCATTGCTTTAAAGAATGTATATGCCATAGCTCCACCAATCATTAATGTATCTACTTTTTCAAGTAATGCTTCTATAACTCCTATTTTATCAGAAACTTTTCTTCCTCCTAATATTGCCATAAATGGTCTTTCAGGATTATTTAAAGCATCTCCCATAAAGTTTAATTCTTTTTCAATTAAGAACCCTGATACTGCTGGTAAATAATCAGCAACTCCTGCTGTTGAAGCATGTGCTCTATGAGCTGTACCAAATGCATCATTTACAAATACTTCTGCAAATGAAGCTAATTTTTTAGCAAATTCTGGTTCATTATCTGTTTCTTCTCTATGAAATCTAACATTTTCTAAAAGAACTACTTCACCTTCTGCTATATTATCTACAAGTGCTTGCGCATCTTCTCCTATAACATCTTTAGCAAGTTTTACTTCTTTTCCCAATAATTTCGAAAGCTCTGCAGCTATTGGAGCTAAAGAAAATTCTTTTTTGAACTCTCCTTTTGGTCTTCCTAAATGTGAGCATAATATAACTTTAGCATTATTTTCTAATAAATATTTTATTGTATCTAATGCAGATACTATTCTTCTATTATCTGTGATAACTCCATTTTCATCTTGTGGAACATTAAAATCACATCTAACTAAAACTTTCTTTCCTTTAACTTCAATATCTCTAACTGTTTTTTTATTCATAAAATTTCTCTCCTTTGATTCTTTATAATAAATAAGGAACGAATTTCTTCGTTCCTTATATTTTATATTATTTTTTAAACGAAGCTAACTTCTGTTTTATTTCATTCTTTTCTAGCCTAATTCAGCAAAATATTTTATTGTTCTTACCATTTGGCTTGTATAAGAATTTTCGTTATCATACCAAGACACAACTTGAACTTGATATAAATCTTCATCTACTTTTGTTACCATTGTTTGAGTAGCATCAAATAATGATCCATTTGTTATTCCTATTATGTCTGAAGAAACTAATGGTTCTTCTGTATATCCAAATGATGCACTTTCTTGAGCTTTCATAGCAGCATTTACTGATTCAACTGTTACATCTTTACCTTTAACTACTGCTATTAATATAGTAGTTGATCCTGTTGGTACTGGAACTCTTTGTGCTGATCCGATTAATTTACCATTTAATTCTGGTATAACTAATCCGATAGCTTTAGCAGCTCCTGTTGAGTTAGGTACAATATTAACAGCCGCAGCTCTAGCTCTTCTTAAATCACCTTTTCTATGTGGTCCATCTAATAACATTTGATCACCAGTATAAGCATGAACTGTAGTCATTATTCCTGATTGAATTGGTGCATAATCATTTAATGCTTTAGCCATTGGTGCTAAACAGTTTGTAGTACAAGAAGCTGCTGAAATTATTTTATCATCTGCTGTTAATATATCTTCATTTACTCCATATACAACTGTTGGTAAATCATTACCAGCTGGTGCTGATATAACAACTTTTTTAGCACCTGCATTTATATGAGCTGTTGCTTTTTCTTTAGTTGTATAAAAACCTGTACATTCTAATACAACATCAACTCCTATTTCACCCCATGGTAAATCATTTGCATCTTTTTCTGCATATATTTTTATAGTTTTTCCATCAACTGTTATTGAATCTTCTCCTGCAACAACTGTATCAGCTTTATCATATCTTTTTTGTGCTGAATCATATTTTAATAAATGAGCTAACATATCAGGGCTTGTTAAATCGTTTATAGCAACGATTTCATATCCCTCTGCTCCAAACATTTGTCTAAACGCAAGACGTCCTATACGTCCAAATCCATTAATAGCAACTTTTACTGCCATAAAAATTCCTCCATTCTGGACACAACTCATTGTATCCGTAAACAAAATTCGTCCTTTAAGACTTTATTATTGTATATCAAAAAAGAATACTTGTAAAGTATTCTTTCTATTTTTTATTAAATTATTTCCAATTTCTTCATTTATTATTCAGCTTTTACAGCTTTATCTTTTTTACCAAATGAAACTTCTTGGAATAAGAAATCATGAACTTTTTGCCATGTA
>CALASV010000269.1 GCA_937888895.1 uncultured Clostridia bacterium
AAAACAATAAATTTTGTCGAAAATACATTGACGGGTATAGCTTTGTGTGATATACTTACCTCAATAAATTAAGAAAGGGGAATTTTTATGCCATTCGAAAACAGAAACATTGCAACTCATATTATCCTTTCTATCATTACCTGCGGTATTTACGGTATCTTTTGGGTAATCAAGATGGGCAGAGATGCTGTCAGAATCAAAGATGTAAACGATTCAGGTACTTTAGAAATCGTTCTTATGATTTTATTCGCCTCTGCTGCTGGGTCAATAATGACTGCCTTTTTTGTATCTTTTGTATAAACAATATAACAATTTGTTCTTACCATACCTAAAATAAGACGTTTTATTTCTATCATAGTTTATTTCCCTTTTATTTAATCAATCCGATACTGGTAATTCGTTTCACAACTTGCATCATCCTGTCGTTCTAACGACATCCATTACACTTTCTACACTTCTAATTTTTGCAATTAAACTATTCAACTGCTCTGTTCCACGTACTTGAAAACCTAATGTCAATGTCACAACACCTTGCTTACTCACACGGCTATTAATACTTGCAATATCTATCTTATTTTCTGTCATAATCTTTGTAATATCTAATAAAACACCACTTCGATTTTTTGTGAAAATATTGATTTCTGCAAAATAAAGTTCATCTCTTTTTTCTTCTAATTGACTCCATTCTGCTGGAATAAAACGAATACGGTCATCTTCTGGTGCGTTGAGCACATTGATACAATCTGTTCTATGAATAGATACACCTCTTCCTCTTGTGACAAAACCAATAATTTCATCCCCCGGTACTGGAGAACAACATTTCGAAAAATGAACGGCCACATCATCGGTTCCTTGCACCATAATTCCACTTTTTGCTTTTACACTAATTGGAATTTTATTTTCACGAACTTCTTGAATAGATTCCATGATTTTCTCATCGTTCATCTCTTTTTTCTTCTTTTTCGTATATTCCTCATAAAGACGATTCACGATTTGACCTTCTTTTAATGCACCACGACCAACTGCTGCCAAAATCGAGTCCCAATCACGAAAACCATATTTTCTCATACAAACTTCCATAAATTCTGGCTTTGTAAGTTCTCCTAATGTAATTCCTTTTGTTTTACAATAAATATTTAATAACTCTTTTCCATGTAAAATATTATCTTCTTTTAATTCCGATTTGAACCATTGATTGATTTTGTTTCTTGCTTGTGTTGTCTTTACTAAAGCAAGCCAATCTCTACTTGGTCCTTTTGAATTTTGCGAAGTTAAAATTTCTACTCTATCTCCATTTTGAAGCACATAATCAATATTAACCAGTTTTCCATTGACTCTTGCTCCAACCATTTTATTACCAACAGCACTATGAATCGCATACGCAAAGTCAATTGGATTAGAACCAGCACGTAAATTTTTTACATCTCCTGTTGGAGTAAAACAAAATACATTTTCTGAGAATAAATCAAGGTCATTCTTTAAATTACTTAAAAATTCCTTGCCATCTGACATATCCTTTTGCCATTCCAAAATTTGACGAAGCCATGCCAATTTCTGTTCTTCATTTTCCGAAGATTTAATACCATTTTGTGTTTCTTTATATTTCCAATGTGCTGCAATACCATATTCTGCTGTTTTATGCATATCATAAGTACGAATTTGTATTTCAAATGGTGTACCATCACTACCAATCAAAGTTGTATGCAATGACTGATACATATTTGGCTTTGGCATCGCAATATAATCTTTAAAACGACCCGGAAGTGGAATATACATCTCATGTAACAAACCAAGTACAGCATAACAATCTTTAATATCTTGTACCAAAACACGCACAGCAAACAAATCATAAATTTGGTCAAGTGTTTTATTTTGGTTTTTCATTTTTTTATAAATACTAAAGAAATGCTTCACTCGTCCATCAATTTGAGCATCAATACCAGCATCTGACACTTTTTCTGCTACTTTATCAATAATATCTGATACAAATGCTTCTCTATCTGTTTTGCGAAGTGCAATCTTTTGTTCCAAATCCGAATAAACATCTGGCTCTAAATAAAATAACGATAAATCATCTAATTCAATTTTAATTTTAGAAATACCAAGACGTTGTGCTAACGGAGCATAAATATCCATTGTTTCTCTTGATTTTTCTTGCTGTTTGATTGGCTTTTGATATTGCATCGTCCTCATATTATGTAGACGGTCTGCCAATTTAATCATAATGACTCGGATATCTTTTGCCATCGCCAAAAACATTTTTCGCAAATTTTCTGCCTGTAATTCTACTTTATCTGTTGCATAATTTAATTGTGTTAATTTTGTAACACCATCTACTAACAATGCAATTTCTTCATTAAATTCTTTTGTAACTTCTTCTACGGTACATGCAGTATCTTCCACTACATCATGTAAAATACCTGCTACAATAGTTTCTTTATCTAATTCCAATTCTGCCAAAATAATACCAACACAAAGTGGATGAATAATATATGGCTCTCCTGATTTTCTTTTTTGGTCTTTGTGCAAATCAGAAGCAAGTTTATATGCCTTTTCAATCATGGAAATATCTGTTCCAGGACGATACTCATACACTGTGTCAATCAGCTTTTGATACAACGCAGCAGGGTCTGTAAAATCTGCTGGAGCACTTAATGATTTATCTTCCATTGGCTTTTTAATTACGGTTCCCTTTTTTTTCTGCATATCTTTTACCATTCTCTCACCCAACCCTTATCTTGTATTATTTTATAGTTTTACCATTTTTTTAATGTTAAAAACAACAATCACAAAAGTATTTTTCATTATTTTCCCGGATATTGAATCACCGAAGCGACATCATAACCCTTTAATTTTTCTCTACCATTCAAACCTTCTAATTCCATTAAAAATACAATTTTCACTACTTCTCCACCAAGTTGTTCTACTAACTTAATAATTGCTTCTATTGTACCACCTGTAGCAATTAAATCATCAATAATAACAACTTTTTGACCTTGTTTGATAGAGTCTTTATGCATTTCAATCGTTGCTGTACCGTACTCTAAATCATACGTCATTTCTACTGTTTCACAAGGAAGTTTTCCTTTTTTTCTAACAGGAATAAATGCCTTTTTATTATTATAGGCTACTGGTACACCAAAAATAAAACCTCTGGACTCTGGACCAACTACAACATCATATTCCACACCATCTAATAATTTTTCAATTCCTTGAATCGCAAGCTGAAGACCATCGGCATCTTGTAACACACTTGTAACATCACGAAACATAATACCCGGTTCTGGAAAATCTGGTATTGTTCTTACATAATCCTCTACCTTTTTCATGACTTTATCTCCTATTTTACATTTCTTTCATATATTGTTGATATCCAACACGTTCAATCTTTTCCTTCTTTACCATAACGCCATCTTTCAAAGAAGCTGCATAATCTTCAATTTTCTTTAACATTTCATCATCCGATACAGCAAGCATCTTTGCAGCTAAAATACCAGCATTTTGTGCACCATTAATAGCTACAGTTGCTACTGGAATACCACTTGGCATCTGTACGATAGAATATAAAGAATCAACACCACTTAATGTCTTCGTATGAATTGGCACACCGATA
>CALASV010000270.1 GCA_937888895.1 uncultured Clostridia bacterium
TCTACACCAGCTACTTTTGCAGGAATCACATTCATAAGTACAGAAGATGGATAAGCAGCCTTTCCACCCGGTACGTAAACACCAACTGCACCAATCGCAGTTACTTTTTGTCCTAACATAATACCTGATGGGTCGGAATCAAACCAACTATATTGTTTTTGTTTTTCGTGATATACACGAATATTCGTTGCCGCTTTTTTAATAACTTCTAATACTTCTACTGGCAATTTTTCATAGGCTTCCTTAATTTCTTCCTCCGTTACACGAATTGTCTCTTTTGTCAATTCTGCTTTATCAAACTTCTTTGTATAATCAAACAAAGCAACATCTTTTTCTTCTTTGATACGCTCTAAAATTTCAGCTACTGCTTTTGTCTGTGCTTCATATTGATTTGGACTTCTTTTTAATAAATTTTCTAATATATTCTTTTTATTTTCCTCATTCAAATTTAAAATTTTCATAAATATAGTAGGCACAAAAATCACTACTTTTATATAGTAAGTAAAGTACCTTTCCCCTTTCTAGTTAAGCAGATATTTGCAATCCACTTCGCTAATTACTGTATACTACAATGCATCAAAGATGCTTTTTCACCTATCTGATAAAAATGTTACATCTGTCGATTTCTTAACTTATCTATGATATCTGCAATTCTTTGATGCTCCATTTTCATACTAACTGGATTTACTACCATTCTTGCAGAAAGTGGATAAATTTCTTCTAATACAGAAAGACCATTTTCTTTTAATGTAGTTCCTGTTTCTACAATATCTACAATGACTTCCGAAAGACCTACAATTGGTGCAAGTTCAATCGAACCATTTAACTTAATAATTTCTACTGTTTGATGCTTTTTATTAAAGAAATAATCTTTTGCAATTGTTGGATATTTTGTCGCTACTCGAATTACTTGTCCATTATGTAACATTTCTTTTGCCGATTCTGGTCCAGCCACACACATACGACACTTTCCTATATTTAAGTCTAATACTTCATAAATATGCTTACCTTCTTCTAAAATTGTATCTCTACCAACAACACCAATATCTGCTGCTCCATACTCTACATAAGTTGGAACATCACTTGCTTTCGCAAGGAAAAATTTCAATTTCTGTTCTTCATTTACAAAAATTAATTTTCTAGAACTCTTATCTTTCATTTCCTCACAAGTAATTCCAATTGACTCTAATATGCTTAATGTCTGCGTAGCAAGTCTTCCTTTCGCTAACGCAAAGGTTAAATATTCCATCCTAATTCCTCCGTTTTACATAGCAACTTTTTGTTGTGTATTATCTTCTAAATTATATACTATTACTTCTTCATTATTTAGAACATGTAAGATGCCACCTGCACTTATTTTTCCTGCATATTGTTTCATTTCATCACTAATGCCTTCTTCTGTTTCCAAAAGAGTAATATACAAGCCACCTTTTCTAAACTGTCCTGCAAGTGCTATTGCTTTTTCTTTTACTTCTTTTGTATACACAATCAATGTTCCTTCTGCTTTTGGAGTTTCTAACAATCCTTGGCGTTGCAAAGCTGTTAAAAGTTGGTCACAATATACGGCAATACCAATCGCTGTTGCTTGTTTTCCAAACTGACCTACTAACGAATCATAACGACCACCTGCTGCAATCACATCACCTGTTCCATGCGTATAAGCTCGTAATACAATACCTGTATAATAATTAAATTGATTTAACATTCCAAGGTCAAACGAAATATAATCTTCCTTTTCATAAATACAAAGAGCTTCATAAAACCGTTCCAAACGTTCTAAAGCTAAAATTGCTCTTTCATTATTTGTCATGTTCTTCATATTATGAATTGTTTCAATCGAACCAAAATGTGTAGACAATTTCATAAATATTTCTTTTAATTCCTTAGAAATATTTTTCTCTTGTAATAACTGTTCTACACCAAACATATTTTTCATTTCAATTAAATCACGCAAATTTTCTGTTTCTTCTTCTGAAAATTGTGCTTCTTCTACTAATGCTCGAAAGAAATCTGCTTGTCCAGCTACTACTTGAAATTTCTTTAAACCAGAAGCTTTTAAACAATCTATCATCAATGCTGCCATTTCTGCATCAGCATCTGGTGTACCTGCATTGTAAAGTTCTGCCCCAATTTGTGTACTTTCCTTTAATTTACCCTGATAACCTGAATGATTTACAAATACACTACCATGATATAATAAACGAATTGGATATTCTTCATTTCTAAAATACTTTGCTACACAACGAGCTGCCTGTGGTGTCATATCTGGACGAAGTACTAAAGTTTCACCATCTCGGTCTACAAACTTGTACATATCTTTTGAAGAAACCGTACCTCTTTCCTTATTAAAAATATCAAAATACTCAAATGTTGGTGTAGAAAAAGAACGAAAACCATAAGTACGCATTGTCTCTTTCATTCTACTTTCTACTAATTCTTTTCTTTGAAATTCAGAATTATAAATATCCCTTACACCCTCTGGTGTATGTAATAATCTCTCCATAAACTCTCCATTTCTAACTTTTTCCTCTTTTTTAAAGTAAATTAACTTTAACGCTTTAACACATTAGTCAACCACTTTATCAAGGCGTATATTGTTAAAATTATAATCCTTTGCTTACTTACTGTCAAGCACTATCTATTTTCTAAATCTTTTTCATTCGGTGACACAATTAATGATTTCATCTACATCTACTTTTTCACTATCTAACAAATAGTAATGTTCAATACATAAATCCGAAATTATATCTACTAATTGTTCATAAGCATCTTCAAAATGTAATCCTTTCTCTATATTTTTTCACACAAAGTTTACATTGGAGTACGAATTTCTATTAAATTTCCATCTAAATCATAAAAACGCAACATTTTCTGTCCCCAAGGATATTCTATTAACTTATTTAAGTACTTTATATTCGGATATTTCTTCTCCAATTTTTTTGCAAAACTTTCGATATCTGTCTCCTCAAAATAAAGTTCACTCGCATTATGTTCAAAAGAAATCTCTTTTTCGATACACTCTTTCCATATTCTTTTCTCTTGTAATACCAAACCTTCAGTTAAAATTACATTCGTATCATTATCTAAAATAATATCTAAACCAAATAATTCTTTATAAAATTTTTTTGATGCTTCTATATCATTTACTACAATCAATACATTTTTTAATTTCATACGCTAATTCTCCTTATAACAAAAAGCAATCTAATATGTTCTACTTCTAATACTTGCTAATTGATATATTTTATTTTTCTGAACATCACTTGAAGTTAAAAACATATTATAAATACGAGTTTCAAAAATTCGATTTGCCATAACAACTATTCCATTATCATTTTTAACAAATCCAAACATTATGGCAATATCAACTACATAATCATCTGGATTATAAATAATATTTTTTCCTATAAAAAGTAAATCATATAAATGCGAGATACTAAAAAAGGATAACCCGAAGTATACTCATAAATCAATTTTGATATTTCTTTTATATCCATTCCTGTTTGATTTGGTTAAATAATTCTATTTCTTCAATCACACATTCATGCTTTCTTGTTTTTTTATCATAATTTATTCCAACTAACAACACTTTTCCAACATGATTTTCTAATGCCTTAATATATTTTTTATTTTTAATTTGTTCAATTGCCCCATTTGCTGAATGATTCCATTTTAATTCTACAATCAATGCAGGTTTATCACAATGTGGCTTTGGTAAAAATACTATATCTGCAAAACCATTTCCTGTTGGTAATTCTCTAATAAGTGTATAATATTTTTTTGCACTATAATATGCTATTGCTATTACACAACTCAACGATTGCTCGTTATTATAGGAAAGAACGGAAGTATTTTCAGTATGAACATTATCAATTCCTTGAGCTACTGCTGTTTCATTTTTTTGAAACGTTTGCTCTAATAATTCATCAGATGCTTTTAAAGCATTAGAAACATCTTCCCATTCTCCATCTTCTATCGCATTTTCAAATTCTTCTGACACTTCATTATTTGGAATGAAAACTTTTTTGGAATTTCTATCATAAGCCAAATATCCTAAATGAATTAAAAGTGTCATTACATCATCTTTACTTTTTAAACTTGTCATGTCATTTTGAAATTTTCTTGTATTAACTCTATATTTCTCACCAGCAAGCATAGTAATAATTGCATTTTTTAAATCATCAAAATTTTGCTCAATATAATACTTTAATACCTCATAAGTTTCTGTTTTTGTCCAATAATTGTTAATTCGTTTTTTACGGACTGCATCTATTACAGATTTTGGACTATAGATATGCATCTCATTTTCAAAAACATATCCATCATACCAACGTTTCATTTTTTCAAAATCCATAGTATATTGTTTACATAAATTTTGAACTTCTAACTCTGTAAAACCCATATATTCTTCCATTGGCGTAGGGTCTAACATTGTATATTCATCAAAATTATTCAAAGCAGACTGTGTCCCATATTTCTTGATAGGCAAAATCCCTGTCATATACACAAGTTCTATGGCAACATCTGCTAAAATTCCTTTAAACATCCCTCGAAGAAAATTAATATATCTTTCCTGTTGTATTACATTGTCTTTATCTTCTCGAAAAATACAATCCCATTCATCTATAATAATAATAAATCGTTCTTTTGTAATAGAATAAATACGAAATAAAGCTTCAGAAAGTAAAGTAATATCATCACCAATGATTGTTGGATAATACTCTTTTAGTTCTTGTATGACTTCTTTTTGCAAATAAACAATTTCTTGTTCTAAAATTCCTTTCTCTTTTGCTACACTATGAAACCATTGCATATCTAAATAAATGACATTATGTTTATTTAATTCTTTCTGATAAGTAGGCAAATTTTCAATCTTTAAATGATGAAATAACTGTTTGGAATCACAACCTTTGCTATAGTAAGACACTAACATCTTTACAGCCATAGATTTTCCAAAACGACGAGGTCTGCTCACACAAAGCATACGCTGTTCCGTACCTAATACACTATTTACATAATCTATTAAACCTGTTTTATCCACATATAATTGTGAAGATACAATTGAAGAAAAACCCTCATTTCCAGGATTGAAAAATATTCCCATAATCACTCAACTCCTTCAAACTTCTTTGATACAATAAAAAGAGCAATCTAATACGTTCTATTTCTAATAAAATCGTATCATATTGCTCAAAATAATGCAAGGTTTCAACAAAGGATTACTTTCCAAAATATTTTTAAATATTACTCTAAATTGTTTACTTCTTACTTTATCTATTCTCTAAATCTTTTTGTAAAGGAATTAAATATGGAATAAAATTTCCCTTTCCTTTTGGTATTTCATACTCCTCCTCTAATTCTTCAAATCGAAAACTTTTTCGTCCCCCTTGTTGCATACGCTCCCAAAATTCCTTCATTTTCTGAAATCGTACATAAAAATATTGGTCTCTTTTTGAATAATAAATTAAAACAAAAGCAACTCCCTCTTGTTGTTCAAATTCTTCCATAAAAGTAATTTGATGAGGGTGAATATTTTGTAATGCAAATGTATCATAAGCACATTCTTTTGCATCAAAGCATACAGGAACTCCTTGCACTACTCCAATATAATCCACGGTACTTTTTTGCTCAAAATATGCCAATGTAATATGCCTTGTTTTTTTATCTATTTGCACAGGAGTAATCGGTGTCGGAACTTTTTGTATCAATGCTAATTTTTGCTCTCTATATTTTTCATTTGTTAAATTAATGAGTTCCTCTAGTGCTGAACCTCGTAGCCCTCTCGAATTCCATGATGGCATTGTTACACTCCTCTTTTCCAAACAATTCTTCTGCCGTTCTCATAAACTTTGCTGATGGCTCTACTGTAATTATTTTTTCAGATATATTACTTAATTCATTCGTAAACACAGGAAACTGTAATAAATAGGAATGTAATAATTGATACTTCAAATGATACTTTCGATTGATTTCCTGTAATTTATTTTCTCCATACTTACTATCTCCAAGCAACGGAAGTCCTAAACTAGCCAAATGAGCACGAATTTGATGTGTTTTTCCAGTAATCAACTGAATCGCCAATAAAGAACATCCATTTTTTGATATTAATGGAAGTAACTTCGTTTCAATTGGCTCATAAGCTTCTTGATTTTCTACCTTTTGCCATTGTTCCTTCGAAAGTACTTTTACTATATTTGTACTCTCCTCTTTTTTTAGATAACCAAATAAATGCTGTTGTTTCTCTACTGTTCCAGCCACAATACAAAGATAATACTTATGCAATGTTCTTTGTTTTAATACAGATGCCATACTTTGTAAACCAACCAAAGACTTTCCCGCAATCAATAATCCTGTCGTATTTCTATCTAAACGATTACAAACACTCGGTGTAAAATTATCTTTTCCAATACCATAAGTTACTCTTAAATATTCGACTACTCGTTCATTGATAGAAATATCCTCTTTACTCGCTTTTTGTGATAACTCTCCTGCTGGCTTATTCACTACTAAAATATGTTCATCTTCATAAACAATCTCATGTGGTTTTAAAATAGGTATTTTTTTTACTTCGTATTCTTTTTTTCTTTCTTGACTATTACTAGTCATTCTTTTTTTCTTTTCTGATTGAAACGAATCTATTGTTTCATCCGATAAAAATAAGCGAATTTCATCACCTTCGCTTAACTTTTCTGAACCCTCTGCTTTTTTCCCATTTAATGTAATATTTTTCTTACGCAACATCTTATAAAGAAAACTTTTGGGAGCTGTATCCAAATATTTTCCCAATAATTTATCCAAACGCTGTCCTGACTCATTTGGTGACACAATCAATGATTTCATTTTGTTTTTTACTCTCTTTCCTATACTATTTCAATATCTACTTAACCAAAGGAAAAGCTGTCGCACTAAGTAAATTTCATACAAAATATAGAACTATTTCTTTAAATGAAAACTATATTTTGTCGTCTTTTGCTTCGTGCAACAGCCTCTTCTCTTTTTGCGTAGCAATCTTAATTCTTTTTACTTTGTAGCTTTTTATTTTGCTGTTGGAATAATCAACTTCTGATTTATTCTAATCAGTTTTGGATTAGAAATTTCATTTTTGTTTGCTTCGTAAATAATAGACCATTTTTTGCCCGTACCATAGTAATTTCTAGAAATACTCCAGAGACAGTCACCAGCTTTTACAATATATGTAACAGGTTCTTCCTCAATCTCAACATTAGTTTTAGAATCTGTATCTTCCACTTCTACATCGGTCTTAGAATCAGCATCTTCTACTTCTACATTAGTCTTAGGACCAGCAACTAATTTACCATCCACTACGCCAAAGTATACACTTGCATCTTTTACAACATAGTTAACTTCAGCGAGTTTATCTAAACGCGTTGCAACAAATACATTTTCGTCATCAGGCAAACCAGATTTGGTTATAAAGGTATTGTTTTCTACTAATGCAACGAGAAAAGCTTCTAAATCTTTACGGATACCAAAATCATTGTCAGCAACTTTAACAAGCCCATTTTCATCAAAGAGTTCGCCATTGATGTACATACTTGATATGTAAAGAGATTCACAAACATTGTCTTTGATTTCGACAGTTGGAAGTGTAAAAGCTTCTTGCATATAATCAAAGTGTGTAGTCATACCAACAGGAAGCATAGGCATTCCTGCTTTCTGGGAATCGATAGTGTTGCCAACAATTTTACCAGAAACATTAGCACCAATGAAGATACCATTACGTGTACGTGCTGTATTTTCTTTATCTTCAATTTTAATTGTGTTGTTAATTACATGAACATAAGTACCATCTGCTAAATAAATCGCAGCATTCTGGTGGTTATATACATCGTGATAAATTTTGTTGTTTTTAACAATAACAGGTGTCTCGGAAGTGTTGTGAACTTTAATTCCAAGACAATCACCACCTGCCATAACGCCATTTGCATCCGGTTTACCACCTTCTGAAACACCTTTACCCCATTCTGTTGTAGAGATGTTGAAGTTCTCGAAAACAATACCACCAGCAAGAAGTTCAAAACCGAAGTCGATTTCTACATTATTACCATCAAGAGCAACTTGACGTTCAACAACAACCCATGTAACTTCTTCACCTTCTGTTGTGAAGTCCTCTGCAAGTTTGATTTTTTCTGCGTCACCTGCAAGAGCTTCTTTGAGTCCAGCATAATTATGCACCATAACAACAGCCTCTTCGCTCTCCGTAGTAGATGTAGTCTCTGATGCAAATGCCATAACACTACTTGTAGAAACTGCCATAACAAGTGCGAAACCTAATGCAAGTTTCTTAAAAAAGTTTCTTTTCATAAATAGAACCACCCTTTCCTTAACAAAATATATTTTTTTGTAGTATTAAACTAAACAATAAACCTGCTTTTATTATAAATGGTTATATGGAGAAAGGCAAGTAAAATTAAATATACTTAAACTTAGATACTTCTCCACTTAACAATTCAGAAATATCCTTATTTGCCTGTGCTTCTTTCTCAATTCCATCCAATGCCTGTACCAAATATCCAGTATTCTGTGCCGCATTTATAACACCTTCTGCACTTTCGTTTACTGTAGCTGTAATTCCTTCAATACTATTTGTCATATTTTCCATAGTATCTGCCAATTGGTGAGCATTATTATAGAAATGCTGTAATGTTCGATTAATCTTATCTGCATCATCATGATACTGGGTAGCAACATCTACAAATTTATCATAATCAACTAATACTCGTTCATCAATAAACTGTAACATATCATCTGCATTCTTAGAAAGTTCTTCTACTGCCTGTGTTACCATAACACTGATAGACTGAATATTATTTGCTGTCGTTGAAGAATTTGTTGCAAGCTTTCCAATTTCATCTGCAACTACAGCAAAACCTCTACCGGATTCTCCAGCTCGTGCTGCCTCAATAGATGCATTAAGAGCTAATAAATTAGTCTGACTAGAAATACTCAAAATTTCATTCGTAAGCTCATTAATTCTATTCACGTTTTTGCTATTCTTTATTGCAACTTCTAATAGAGCACGTATCTCGCTAATCATATTAACTGTAGAATTTTTACTCTGTACCGTATCTTCTTTTATTCCCTGTGCTTTTTTCTTAACATCTGTGATAAAATCAGCACCTTGCTTAGCCTCTAAATTCATCTCCTTAGAAATACCAAGACCATCCTGTACACCATCGCTAACATAACTTAACGTAGATGTCATTTTTTCCATAGAGTCTGATAATTCTTCCATTACAGCAGATACTCCTGTTGCATTTTCATTAGACTCTGCAATACTCTTTGTAATTAAATGAACCGAATTATTCATATTTAAAGTCTCTGTTTTAAGAATTCCCATAGTGGACTGAAGCATATCCAACAAGCCATTAACACCTTTTATCAATTGTCCGATTTCATCATTGGCTTTTACAGTAATTCGTTCTGTCAAGTTACCTTCATCTCTATTTAATTTATCAAGAATTGCTCTTAACTGAATATCAGCACGACTTGCAGGTCTAGAGATAAACTTCATGGTAATAAAAATATTAGATAACATAAACATAACAAATAACACAAATGTAATGATTGTTAACCTATTACCTTTAGTAATTGCATCAATTCGTTCCGCTGTTACATCTTCTACAACACTTGCTAATGTTTCATTAAATACTTGTTGTGTTTCTTCCAACGCTAAATAATACTCCGTTAAAGTTGCACCACTCTTTCCGGCTGATGCAAGGTCCCCTATTTCTATTGCATCTGCCAAATCTTCCAAAAGAAGAATAAACTCTTGTAGTAATGTATCATATGCCTTCATCTCCGTCTTTAACACTTCCGACTCTGACTTCGACACAATTGTTTCCATTTCAACTAGTAAAGTACGAATTTCTTCATTATTCTTCGCACAATTCTGTAAAATAGCTGGCATTTTTGCTTTGTCTGTCACCTGAAAAAACTGATTCATAAATAATTTTGCCTTCTGTACATCCACAGCTAATACAGTGTTTTTACCTTCCAAATTAATATACACACTTGACATAGCATTAAATGCATCTTTGGAATTTCTTGATGATATATTTTGTGTAGCACCATTTATCAAAAATATGATAAATAACACCATCAACATTCCAATTACTTTGTACCCTACATGTTTTCTCATCTTCGTGTCTCCTTCTTATTTTTTTGTAAGTCTTATGCAAAGCCAAAGACAATAGCCATGACTTTTCAATATTATACCATAAACAAAGTTTATGGTCGTTATCTACACACGCTTCGCGTGGCAGTCTTTATTATACCACAATTAGATAAAAGTGCCAATATTCACATACTTTTTTTATCATTATGCATTAAATCGTTTTTTCATTGTCTCACACCATTTCTTCATTTCATCTAGAATCGTACCATATTACTCTAAATAACGCAATATTTCATAAAAATAATATAAAAAGCATAAGAGAATCCATTACAAAAAAGAAATCTATAAAATAATTGAAAATACCTTTTGACCTTACTATCTTAACATATAAGTCAATCGGACATTCATAATCCGTTTCACTACTTACTCATAACCGAATAGCTACTATTGTACCTTATAAAATAAGTTCTATGACCACTACTCAATACTCTACAAATTTAAAGTAGGAACTTATTTCATTCAGTTAAATATAAAATTATATGTATTGGAGAAACTAACATGATAAATGAAAAATTAACAACTACTATTTTAAATCAACTTGGCATTAGCAAAACTTACAAAGGATATCATTATATTATTTCTAGTATACAATTTATCCATGAAAATGAGACTACTTTTTTACCTATTACAAAAAATTTATATATAGATGTTGCTAAACAATATCGTACTTCAGATAAATGTATTGAGAAAAATATTCGTAAAATAACTGAAATTATTTGGAAAGAAAAAAAGAATCCCTCTCTTATCTGTGACATCTTCGGTAAAAATAATCTCTCCAAACGCCTATCAAATACAGAGTTTTTAATATTACTTTATGAATACATTGTATCTCACACATATACAGATATCCTTATAAATTCCTATCAAAAAGAAACGCCTTTTATCTGTCCTTTGTGTAAAACACCATGCGAATTTTATAATAAACTTATTCATGATATGATTAGCAAGAAAATAATTTAGAAAAAATATTACTTGTATATCAACAAAAACATTTGTGGCAATTGAAACTTGCAAGTTCCAACTGCCACACCATAATAGTAGCTCATAAAATAAGTCCCCAACCCACTACTTAATGCTTTACACATCCTCTATGGGGACTTATTTGATTCGGGTCAATTCTTATTCATAAGTAGGTAAATTTTTAATCTTTAAATGCTGAAATAACTGTTTGGAATCACAACCTTTGCTATAATAAGCCACTAACATCTTTACAGCCATAGACTTCCCAAAACGACGAGGTCTGCTTACACAAAGCATACACTGTTCTGTTCCTAATACTTGATTGACATCATCTATTAAACCTGTTTTATCCACATATAATTGCGAAGATACTACAGAAGAAAAACCCTCATTTCCTGGATTAAAAAAGATTCCCATAATAACCAACTCCTTCTTGGAAAAAAATATTATTTCTCTACCATTTTCTCATTCTTTTCTTCCTGTAACGCTTGCATATATCCTAAAATTCTCTCTTTTTCTAATTTGTTAAAACTATGCATTCTTTCTAAAAAAATATAATCTGTTGATTTTTTATCGACTATTACATAATCTAATTGCGTATAATTACTTTTTTCTATTCCAGCTAAAAGTTCATACGGAGTGATATGAAGCACATCACATATTAACATAATTTTATCCGAAGCTGGATTTGTTTTTTTACGTTTCCAATCACTAATTGTACTTTGAGATATTCCTGTTTTTTGAGAAAATTCTCTCTGCGACATTCCTTTATCCATTAATAATTCAAATATTCTTTCACTTATAAGCATATTTTCACCATCACAATACTATTTTTTCTATTTGATTTATCTCATTTGTAATTCCTTTTTCATTACAAAATACGTATTATTAAATAATTACGTATTTACGTATTTTAAGTTTGAAGAAATAACAAATGCCATAAATCCTTTATTTAGATTTTTTTATCAATTTTTATATACTTTTTTGTATCTATATATGGTACAATGATTGTAAAGCATACTATCTAAACGAACTAAACAAAAGGAGCCTTTGTTTTTTATGAAAAATAACACATTTGAAGACCATATTATAAAATTACTGCAAGAAATGTCAGTACAACAAAAAGATGAATGGATTTTAATGAAAGCTAAACTGATACCAGAAGCTGAGCAACAAGATTTTATTATGTCACTAATAGGAGAAAAAAAGATTACTTATATGCCAACTGAAGCTGAAATTGAGGAATTTTGCAAAAAAGTAAATTGTGGTGATATTTATGTGGAATATGAATCACATTATTGTGAATTTAATTCGGAAGGAAGATATATTAATGATTGGGAAATATGGCATAATGATTCTCAAGAAGCCTTTCCTTTTTTAGACCGAATTTTTAGAGGTTGTCATGACCTTATACAACTAGGTGAATATGAGTTAGCAGGAAAAATTTTAAATAAAGTATGTCTATTAGAGTTTCAAGTTATGGAAGCAGAGGATTCTGAAATTTTTGAAGATGACTCTCCTTTTACTATTATAGATGCTATAAAAGAAAATTTACTTACAATGGATTCCCGTACCATTGGATATGATTGGATAAAAACTCTTCTCTTAAGCAATAAGAATAATGATAATCTAGCCTTAGCAAAAAATTTGGTAACTATGCTTCATGGTAGTTTATGTGAAAAAATTAATTTAAGTGATTATTTAGAGATTATCACCAATGATTTATTAGATGATATAGAACAGGTTTTAGAAGAAGAAGCAAAAGAACTCAATATCGCACTAG
>CALASV010000271.1 GCA_937888895.1 uncultured Clostridia bacterium
AGAAGAAACAATAATAGTATTAGCAGCAACAAATAGACCAGAAATGTTAGATAAAGCTTTACTTCGTCCAGGTCGTTTTGATAGACGAGTGATTGTAGATAAGCCTGATTTAAAAGGAAGAATAGAAATTTTAAAAGTTCATGCAAAAAATGTATTGATGCATGATTCGGTAGATTTAGAGGCAATTGCGTTAGCAACTTCAGGTGCTGTTGGTTCTGACCTTGCCAATATGATTAATGAAGCAGCTATTTTGGCAGTAAAATGTGGTAGAAATTATGTTACACAAGAAGATTTGTTTGAGTCTGTGGAAGTAGTAATTGCTGGTAAAGAAAAGAAAGACCGTATTTTAAGCAAGGAAGAAAAGAAGGTAGTTGCTTATCACGAAGTTGGTCACGCTTTAATTAGTATGTTAGAAAAAGATTCTTCCGAACCGGTACAAAAGATTACGATTGTACCTCGTACGATGGGAGCATTAGGTTATGTATTACAAGCACCAGAGGAAGAAAAATATTTAATGACAAAAGACGAAATGATAACGAAAATTGTAACTTTTTGTGCTGGTCGTGCTGCGGAAGAAATTATTTTTGGAAGAATTACAACAGGAGCAGCAAACGATATTGAACAAGCAACAAAGATTGCAAGAGCAATGATTACTCGTTATGGTATGTCAGAAACTTTTGGTATGGTTGGCTTGGAATCCGTAGAAAATCAATATTTAGATGGAAGAACTGCAATGAATTGTAGTGCAGAAACAGCAACGGAAATTGACAAAGAAGTACGAGAAATCATTAAAAATTGTTATACGAAAGCAAAAACATTATTACAAGAAAATAGATGTGTATTGGAAGAAATAGCAGAGTTTCTTTTCGAAAAAGAAAGCATTACTGGAAAAGAATTTGTAGAAATTTATAATCGAGTAACAGGAAAACAAGAAGAAACAGATAGGAAGAACGAAGAAGAAGTAAATACTATGTTAGAACAATAAACAGATTATATGGTTTCACAAAAGCTAAATCTTAAGATTGGCTTTTATAAAAAAAGAGGATATGTATGTTTAATATTGAAGAAGAATTGAAAAAACTCCCGGACAAACCGGGAGTTTATCTTATGCATGATAAAAATGATACAATTATTTATATTGGTAAAGCAGTAGTTCTAAAAAACAGGGTACGTCAATATTTTCAAAGTAGTCGAAATTTATCCCTCAAAATTCAACAGATGGTACAAAAAATTGCTTGGTTTGAATACATTGTTGTAGATTCGGAAGTGGAAGCGTTAGTTTTAGAGTGTAATTTAATTAAAGAACATCAACCGAAATATAATACAATGTTGAAAGATGATAAACATTATCCTTATATTCGTTTGACCGTACAAGAAGAATATCCTCGTATTATGTTAGCACGGGAGCGAAAAAAAGATAAAGCAAAATATTTTGGACCTTATACGAGTGCTTCGGCAGTACAAGATACAATTGAATTGTTAAAAAAGACATATTTTATTCGTACTTGTAATAAAGTGCTTCCAAGGGATATTGGAAAGGAACGCCCTTGTCTTTATTATCATTTAGGACAGTGCAAAGCTCCTTGTCAAAATTATATTTCGAAAGAGGAGTATCAAAATAATATAGAACAAGTACAACAATTTCTAAATGGAAATTATAGTTTGATTACAAAGCGTTTAGAGGAACAAATGCAAAAATTTTCAGAGGAAATGGAGTTTGAAAAGGCAGCAGAGTATCGAGATTTATTATTTAGTGTGAAAAAACTTGCTGAAAAACAAAAGGCAGATGATGCAACATTGATAGATAGGGATATTATTGCATTTGCAACGGCAGGAGATGAGGCAGTTGTACAAGTGTTTTTTGTTCGTGACGGAAAAATGCTTGGACGAGAACATTTTTATTTAACAGGAGTGGAACAAGAAGCAAGAAGTGAAATCATGGCTAATTTTATCAAGCAATTTTATTCTGGAACACCATATATTCCGAAAGAATTACTACTTTCTGAGGAAACAAAAGAAAAAGAATTGTTAGAGCATTGGTTGAGTGCAAGGAGAGGAAAACGAGTGCATATTGTTGTTCCAAAAAAAGGAGAAAAAGAACGATTAGTAGAATTAGCTGAGAAAAATGCTTCTCTTGTATTACAAAAAGATTCCGAGCGAATTGCAAGACAAGAAAAGAAAACAAAAGGTGCTTTAAAAGAACTGGCTGATGTATTAGAATTAAAACAGTTATATCGAATGGAATCTTTTGACATTTCTAATATCAATGGTTTTGAAAATGTAGCTTCTATGGTAGTATTTGAAGGAGGAAAACCAAAGAAAGCAGATTATCGAAAATTTAAAATAAAAACAGTAACAGGTGCAGATGATTATGCGAGCATGAAAGAAGTTTTGACAAGACGATTTGAACATGCAAAACAAGAATTAGAACAGTTGAAAGAAAACTATAAAGAGGAAACAGTAGATAATCTTCGTGAATTAGGAAGTTTTACGAGAGTTCCTGATTTGATTTTGATGGATGGTGGAAAAGGTCAAGTCAATATTGCATTAGAAGTATTAAAAGAGCAAGGATTAGATATTCCAGTTTGTGGTATGGTAAAAGATGATGCTCATAGGACAAGAGGCTTATATTATAATAATATAGAATTACCGATAAATAATCAGGGAGAAGTATTTCATCTAATTACAAGAATCCAAGAGGAAACACATCGATTTGCTATTGAATATCATCAATTGTTACGAGGAAAAACACAAACGCATTCTATTTTAGATGATATTAAAGGAATTGGAGCAACAAGAAGAAAAATATTGATGAAGCAGTATGGTTCACTGGAACAATTGAAAAAGGCAAGTGTAGAAGAATTGGCAAAGCTTCCTTCGATGAATCAAAAAGTAGCACAAGCTGTATATGATTTTTTGTCTAAAGATTAGCAAATTGCTGACGGATTTTTTTTCATCGTTGTAGTTGAGAAAAGTATGTGTTATAATGTAACTATATAGAACGATAGTTGTTACTAAAGATACTACTATAATAAAACAGTAACAGAGGACTGTTTTTTCTAAGTAATATTTTTGTAAATAAAGATGAAATAGAAAAGGAGAACGTACATGTATACTGTGGAATTAACAAAACTTGTGGATAAAATGGAACTTGTAAATTGTACTCCAGAAATTGACATTTCCAAAATGGTATTAACTCAACCACAAGTAAATCGTCCGGGGTTACAGTTGGCTGGCTTTTTTGATTCTTTTTATTCTGACCGTATTCAGATTATTGGAAATATGGAATATGCTTATATGGAAAAAATGGAGCAAGACAATGGAATCGGAGCAATGAGAAAGTTAATGGAATATAAGATTCCATGTATCGTATTTAGCCGTAGTCTTCCTGTAAGTGAAGAAATAAGAGATTTAGCAATAGAACATGGTATACCAATTTTTCAAACGAGTAAAACAACTTCTGATTTTATGGGTGAAGTCATTCGTTGGTTAAAGGTTGAATTAGCTCCACGTATTTCTATTCATGGTGTTCTTGTCGATGTTTATGGTGAAGGTATTTTAATTACTGGCGAAAGTGGTATTGGTAAAAGTGAAACTGCTTTGGAATTGATTAAAAGAGGACATCGTTTAGTTTCTGATGATGTAGTAGAAATTAAAAAAGTAAGTGACGATACTTTGATTGGTTCTGCACCAGATATTACAAGACACTTTATTGAACTTCGTGGTATTGGTATTGTAGATGTAAAATCTTTGTTTGGTGTACAAAGTGTAAAGCATACACAGTCGATTGACTTAGTGATTCGTTTAGAAGAGTGGGATAGAAATAGAGAATATGACCGTATGGGCTTAGAAGATAAATATACAGAATTTTTAGGTAACAAAGTAGTCTGTCATGACCTTCCAATTCGTCCAGGTCGTAATCTTGCTATTATTTGCGAATCTGCCGCAGTAAATTATCGTCAGAAGAAGATGGGTTATAATGCAGCACAAGAATTATATAATCGTGTCACAAGTAATTTAATGAAGAAACCTCAATAATTGTATGAAAAGAAGTCATTTTTTATAAGGAGCATTCATTAAATGAGAAATATAAAAAACAAAAGGAGAGAAAAATAATGAGCAATTATGTATTTGGTATTGATTTGGGTGGAACAACAGTAAAGTGTGGTTTATTTACAGTAGATGGTACAGTGGTAGATAAATGGGAAATTAAGACAAACAAAGAAAATAATGGTGCTTCGATTCCTTCTGATATTGCAGCTACAATTCTTGCAAAAGCAGTAGAAAAGAGAATTGAAAATTCCGCAGTTTTGGGTGTTGGTGTAGGTGTTCCAGGTCCTGTAACTGCAGATGGTACTGTGCTTATTTGTGCAAATCTTGGTTGGAAAAATTTCAAGGTTGGCGAAGCAATGAGTGAATTATTAGGTGGTATTCCAGTAACTGTAGCAAATGATGCGAATGTTGCAGCTCTTGGTGAAATGTGGAAAGGTGGCGGTCAAGGCTATCAAGATGTTGTTATGATTACTCTTGGTACTGGTGTTGGCGGTGGTATCATTTTAGATGGAAAGATTCGTGCAGGTAGCAATGGTGCAGCTGGCGAATTAGGACATATGATAGTAAATCCAGATGAAACAGTAACTTGTGGTTGTGGTGGTCATGGTCATTTAGAGCAGTATACTTCTGCAACAGGTATTGTTCGTTTAGCAAAGAAAGAATTAGCTGAAACAGATGTACAGACAACACTTCGTGATATTGAAAATCTTCAGGCAAAAGATGTTTTTGATGCAGCAAAAGCAGGAGATGCTTGTGCTATGGGCTTAGTAGATAAATTGTGTAGTATTTTAGCTCAGGCATTAACTCATGTAGCTTCTACGATTGACCCAGAAGTATTTGTTATTGGTGGTGGTGTATCTAAGGCAGGAGAAATTTTAACAGAAAACTTAAAGAAACATTATAATCAGAATTTAATTGAAGCTTTATGTAATAAAGAATTCCGTTTAGCTACATTAGGAAATGATGCAGGAATTTATGGTTCTGCGAAAATGATTTTAGATTATGTGACAAAGATGAATTAAGTAAGAATAATATAAATATAAAACTGCAAGAGAAAGATGCAGTTAGGAATGAGTAGTGAAACGGAGATAATTTCTCTGTTTTACTACTTCCTTCGGGAAGCAAGGAGGGTAAATGGAGTATAATAAAAATATTTTTTCAAATCAATTGAAAGAAATCTTGGGGGAAGACAGGGTACTAATAGATGAGCCAATGTGTAAGCATACGACATTTCGTATTGGTGGACCAGCAGAATGGTTTGTTTTGGTACATAAAATCGAAGAATTACAACAGGTAACCATGCTTTGTAAAGAGCAGGGAGTCCCTTATTATGTAATTGGAAATGGAAGCGATTTACTTGTTTCGGACACCGGAGTTTCAGGAGTTATAATTCGGCTTGCCGGTGACTTTGAAACAATTGAGCTTGAGGAAATTGTGCCAGAAGGAATAGGGCATATTTGTGCTGGTGCTGGTGCTATGCTTTCAAGTCTTGCTTTACGAGCAGGAAAAAAAGGATTTACAGGTTTGGAATTTGCAAGTGGGATTCCGGGTACCGTTGGTGGTGCTGTGTTAATGAATGCCGGAGCTTACGGAGGAGAAATTAAAGATACGATTGTCGCAGTAGATGTATTAACAAAAAATGGAATTATAAAAAGATTAGAACGAGATGCATTAGATCTTTCGTATCGTCATAGTGCAATCATGGAAAGTGGAGATATTGTACTAAAAGCACATTTTTCTCTTTCTGTGCGTCCTAAAATTCATATTTTTGCTGTAATGGAGTCATATAAAAAATCAAGACAGGCAAAACAACCATTAGAATATCCAAGTGCAGGAAGTACATTTAAAAGACCAGAAGGATATTTTGCAGGTAAACTAATTCAAGATGCAGGATTATCTGGCTATCGTATCGGTGATGCTATGGTGAGTGAAAAACACGCAGGTTTTGTCATTAATGCAGGGAAAGCTACGGCAGATGATGTATATCAATTAATTTTGCATATTAAAAAGACAGTAAAAGAGAAATTTCAAGTAGAGTTAGAGCCAGAAGTGCGTTTTCTTGGAACTTTTTCAACAAATTAGTTGTGGATTGAAACAGGTAGAATAATGAAGATACAATGGATTGAAACAATGAAATAGGGGGATATATGAGATTTGTTATTGTAACAGGTATGTCAGGTGCAGGAAAATCTTCCACATTAAAGATGTTAGAAGATGCAGGATATTTTTGTGTAGATAATCTTCCAGTGCCATTGATTTCAAAATTTACAAAATTAATATTTCATGAGCATGTAGAGTATGATAAGATAGCGATTGGAGTAGATATTCGTAGTGGGCAAGGGCTTTCTGAATTAGCACCTTTTTTAGAGGAAATGAAGCAAAAGCAACAAGCTTATGAAATTCTCTATTTAGATGCATCGGATGAAGTATTGATTAAACGATATAAAGAAACAAGACGTTCGCATCCACTTTCGGGAGTTGGTAGAGTAGAAAGTGGAATTATGGAAGAACGAAAAAAGACAGCGTTTTTAAAAGAACGTGCAGATTATATTTTAGATACAAGTCAGCTTTTAGTACGTGAATTAAAACAGCAAGTAGATAAAATTTTTGTAGAAAATCAAAAATTTAATAATTTTATGATTACGGTACTTTCCTTTGGTTTTAAGTATGGGATTCCATCGGATGCAGACCTTGTATTTGATGTGCGTTTTTTAGCAAATCCTTATTATGTACCTGAATTAAAGTACAAAACAGGAAATGAAAAAGAAGTACAAGATTTTGTTATGCAGACAGAAGCTGCTGGACAATTTTTAGATAAGTTAGAAGATATGTTAAAATTTTTGATTCCAAATTATATTATTGAGGGTAAAAATCAATTGGTTGTTGCAATTGGCTGTACAGGAGGTAAACATCGTTCTGTAACATTAGCTAATTTTATTACACATCGTTTGAGTAATTTAGAGTATGGAATCAAAGTGGACCATAGAGATATTAGAAAGGATGCAGCAAATGTCGTTCTCAGGGGAAGTGAAGAAGGAACTACATGAACGAATGCCAGCAACAAGACATTGTAGGTTAGCTGAACTTTCAGCTATTATTACTTTTTGTGGAAAAATAGTAGTTGACAAAGACCAAACTCTTGTTTTAAAATTGCAAACAGAAAATATAGGATTAGCGAAAAAAGTTCTTCGTTTATTTAAGCAGGTATTTAATATAGTTTTGGAGTTTACAACAAAATCTTTATCAAATAAAAAGAATCTGTATGAAATTTCGTTGTCAGGAGCGAAAGTTATGCAGGTTCTAACTGTGTGTAAACTATTAGTGGAAGAACAGGATGAAAAAAAAGGAAAAAGTTTATTTGTAAATTCATTGATTGTAGAAAAAAACTGTTGCAAAAGAAGTTTTCTACGAGGAGCTTTCTTGGCAGCAGGTTCAATGTCTGACCCTAAAAAAGCATATCATTTTGAAATTATTGCAGGAAAAGAAAGGAACGGAGAACTATTATGTGAAGTGATGCGTTCCTTTCATATTGATGCAAAAATGGTTGTAAGAAAATCTCATTATATTGTTTATGTAAAAGAAGGTTCTATGATTGTGGATATGTTAAATATCATGGAAGCTCATGTTGCATTGATGAATTTTGAAAATGTGCGTATTCTTAAAGAAATGCGGAATACAATTAATCGTAAAGTAAATTGTGAAGCTGCTAATATTAGTAAAACAGTAAAAGCAGCTACAAGACAAGTAGAGGATATTCTTTTTATCAAAGAACAAGTTGGATTAAATACATTGGCAGAAGGATTGAAAGAAGTAGCTCTGCTTAGAATGGAATATCCGGAAGCGTCCTTGAAGGAATTGGGAGAGTTGTTATGCCCTCCTGTAGGAAAATCGGGTGTGAATCACAGATTGAAAAAGTTATGCGATATCGCAGACGGATTGAGGTTAAGTAATAAGATGAAAAAACAGGAGGATTTATTGTAATGGTAACTAAGGAATGTAAGATGAAGGATTTTTCTAAATTAGATGCGAGTCCAGCTGCTATGTTGGTGCAGTTAGCGAGTAGATTTGAAAGTAGTATTTATGTAGACCAAGGTGCAAAGCGTACTAATGCGAAAAGTATTATGGGTGTTATGATATTGAATTTTGCAACAGGAGCAGAGGCAACAATTACTGTAAACGGAGCAGATGAAGAAGTTGCACTTGAGGAAATATATAAATTTTTAAGTGAATAGTAAGAATAAAAATTTCCGAGAGTTCGTTTCGAGTTCTCGGATATTTTTAATTATAGTAGATTTTTAAATTTGTAGAGAAAATATAACGATATTCCAACTTTTATAAGGAGGTAGTGGATGAATTTTACACATTTACATGTGCATACAGAATATAGTCTTTTAGATGGTTCTTCTAAAATTAAAGAAATTGTTGCTAGAGCAAAAGAACTAGGTATGGATAGTCTTGCGATTACAGACCACGGGGTTATGTATGGGGTGATTGATTTTTATCGAGCCTGTTTGAAAGAAGGAATTAATCCAATTATTGGTTGTGAAGTTTATGTTGCACCTACTTCTAGATTTTCGAAAGAAGGGGGTGTATCAGAAGAACGATATTATCACTTAGTATTATTAGCAGAAAATAATGTTGGATATTCTAATTTGATGAAAATAGTATCAAAAGGATTTACGGAAGGGTATTATTATAAACCTCGTGTAGATTATGAAGTATTACAACAGTATTCTGAAGGAATTATTGCATTGTCTGCTTGTTTAGGTGGAGAAGTAGCAATGAATTTAAGGCGTGGTTTCTATGAAGAAGGCAAGGCAGTAGCCTTGAAACTACAAGAAATTTTTGGAGTAGGTAACTTTTTCTTGGAATTACAAGACCATGGTATTGCAGAACAACAAACAGTAAATAGTTTATTACTTCGTATGCATAAGGAAACAGGAATTGATTTAGTAGTCACAAATGATGTGCATTATACTTATGAGACAGATGCAGAAGCACATGATATTTTACTTTGTATTCAAACACAGAAAAAAGTAAGTGATGAAGACCGTATGCGATATGAAGGTGGACAGTATTTCTTAAAATCACCAGAACAAATGGAACAGTTATTTCCTTATGCAAAACAAGCATTAGAAAATACACATAAAATTGCAGAAAGATGTCATGTGACGATTGAATTTGGAAATTATAAATTACCAAAGTTTGACGTACCGAAGGGACATAATGCGTGGACATATTTGCAAGAACTTTGTGCTAAAGGAATGAAGAAACGGTATGGCGAAGTCACGAAGGAATTACAGGAGCGTTTAGATTATGAGCTTAGTGTGATTCATAAAATGGGCTTTGAAGACTATTATTTAATTGTTTGGGACTTTATTAGGTATGCGAAGGAAAATCAAATTATGGTAGGACCAGGGCGTGGTAGTGGTGCAGCGAGTATTGCTGCTTATGCACTTGGAATTACGGATATTGACCCAATCAAATATCAATTACTGTTTGAACGATTTTTAAATCCAGAACGAGTTTCCATGCCAGACTTTGATATTGATTTTTGTTTTGAACGAAGACAAAAGGTAATTGATTATGTAGTAGATAAATATGGAAAAGACAAGGTTGTACAAATTGTAACATTTGGTACAATGGCAGCAAGAGGTGTTATTCGAGATGTAGGACGAGTGTTAGATTATCCTTATGCTATTTGTGACCAAGTAGCAAAAATGATACCAACGGACCTTGGAATTACGATTGATAAAGCATTAAAAGATAGTGCCGAGTTACGTCAATTGTATGATAATGATGAGAAAATTCATTATTTGATTGATATGTCAAAACGATTGGAAGGTTTGCCAAGACATACTTCGATGCACGCAGCAGGTGTAGTGATTGCCAATGCTCCAGCCGATGAATATGTACCATTGTCAAGAGGAGCCGATGAAGCGATTACCACTCAGTTTACAATGACAACATTAGAAGAACTTGGGTTATTAAAAATGGATTTTTTGGGACTTCGAACACTCACGGTGATTCAAGATGCAGAAAAATTAGTCAATAAAAATCGACCAAAAGAACAATGGTTAGATATGAATGCTGTAGGTTATGATGACCCAAATATATATGAAATGATTGGTACAGGAAAATGTGATGGTGTGTTCCAGTTAGAAAGTGCTGGTATGAAAAACTTTATGAAGGAATTGAAACCAGAAAGTTTGGAAGATGTGATTGCAGGTATTTCCTTATATCGTCCCGGACCAATGGATTTTATTCCAAAATATATTAAAGGTAGACATAATCAAGAAAGTATTGTATATGATTGTAAAGAACTAGAACCAATTTTAAAAACAACGTATGGATGTATTGTATATCAAGAACAAGTAATGCAAATTGTGAGAGAATTGGCAGGGTATAGTTATGGACGAAGTGATTTAGTGCGTCGTGCGATGTCAAAGAAAAAAGCAGATGTGATGGCGAGAGAACGAAAGAACTTTGTTTATGGTAATGAAGAAGAGGGCATAAAAGGTTGTGTTGGAAATGGTATTTCGGAAGAAGTTGGAAATAAGATTTTTGATGAAATGACGGACTTTGCAAAATACGCCTTTAACAAAGCCCATGCTGCCTGCTATGCGGTGGTGTCTTACCGTACGGCTTATTTAAAGTATTACCATCCGG
>CALASV010000272.1 GCA_937888895.1 uncultured Clostridia bacterium
TCATGATATGGAAGAATGGAAGGAACAGATAGATTTATATCAGGAACAACTAGAAGATG
Organism: uncultured Clostridia bacterium; assembly: GCA_937888895.1. Taxonomy (GTDB): domain Bacteria; phylum Bacillota; class Clostridia; order Lachnospirales; family Lachnospiraceae; genus SIG299. The sequence goes on from CALASV010000272.1 coordinate 60, forward strand.
TTACAGTAGAAGAATTTATACCAATTCGTAAAAAATTAGAGGCTTTAGTGGAAGTAGAAGGAAGTATTGATATGATTCTGTCTGAGGCAGCAACTGGTTGGAGATTGAATCGTATGGGAAAAGCAGAACTTGCAATTCTTCGTATTGCAGTATATGAAATGAAATATGATAGTGATGTTCCAGATAAAGTAGCGATTAATGAAGCTGTAGAACTTGCAAAGAAATATGGTAATGATGCATCTTCTGGTTTTGTAAATGGTGTATTAGCGAAAGTAATAGGAAAGTAATAGAAAAAGTAAAGAGAAGGTTTGATATGGCAAATATTTATTCTGTAGCTCAGATTAATGCGTATATTAAACAGATGTTTCATGGAAACTCTATTTTAAATTCCATTTATGTAAAAGGAGAAGTTTCTAACTGTAAGTATCATACTTCAGGACATGTTTATTTTACGTTAAAGGATGGTATTGCCCAAATTTCCTGTGTTTTATTTGCCGGTCGTCGAGCCGGCATTTCTTTTCGTATGGAGGATGGACAAAGTGTTATTGTATTTGGCAGTATCAGTGTGTATGAAAGAGATGGAAAATATCAATTATATGCAGATGAAATTCGTTTAGATGGAATTGGACGATTATATGAACAATTTGAGTATTTAAAAAATAAATTAGAAGCACAAGGATTATTTGATGTTACGCATAAAAAGAAAATTCCTACTTATGCAAAAAAAATAGGTATTGTGACTGCATTGACAGGGGCAGCCTTACAAGATATTAGACAAATTGCAAGGAGAAGAAATCCTTATGTACAGTTAATATTATATCCAGCAAAAGTACAAGGAGAAGGTGCGTCTGATACGATAGTACAAGGAATTTTAGCATTAGATGGAAAAGTAGATGTAATCATTGTTGGTAGAGGTGGAGGTTCGATAGAAGATTTATGGGCATTCAATGAAGAAAAGGTAGTAAGAGCTGTTTATGAATGCAAAACGCCAATTATTTCAGCAGTAGGGCATGAAACAGATACAACATTGATTGATTTTGCATCGGATTTAAGAGCACCAACACCATCTGCCGCAGCAGAATTAGCAGTGTATGATTTTTATAGGTTAGAGAAACAGTTAGAAAATGTGCAAGAAATGATGTCACAATGGATGTGGCAAAAGATAGAAGAAAAAAGAATATTGTTAAGACAAAAAGAAGTATTACTAAGACAAGAACATCCAAAATATCAGTTACAACAAAAACGTTTACGGGTAGATGAATTAGCAGAAAAACTTTCTAGAACAATGAAAGCAAAGATAGAGCAAAATCGTAAGCAAGTAGCAATTGCAACGCAACGATTAAAAGGGCTTTCGCCAATGGAACGTTTACAAGCAGGTTATGCATTTGTCACAACATCTTCCAATTGTGTTGTGAAAGAGATAAAACAAGTAAGCGTAGGGGAACAATTACAAATAGAAGTTACCGATGGAACGATTAGTGCTACTATAGGTGAAATCAAAGAGCGTAAAGTATAGAAAGGAAATAGTACTGTTTACTTGTAGAAAGATTTGTTTCTATGTACTTGGAAACAGTAAGTAGGGAAAATGCTATGGCAGGTAGAAAAAAAGCAGAACAAAATCAAATTGGATTAGAGGAGTCACTTGTACAATTAGAGCAAGTGATGGAAACAATGGAAGCTTCAGAATTATCGTTGGAACAGTCGTTTGATTTGTATAAAAAAGGAATGGATTTGTTATTACAATGTAATCAAGCAATTGATAAAGTAGAAAAAGAATTGATGATACTAGAGGGAATGAACGATGGAGTTTAAAATAGAATTAAAAAAGCGACAAGATTATGTAAATAGTGTATTAGATAAATTTCTTCCTAGTGTAGAGGGAAGACAAAAAACGGTATTAGAAGCAATGCGATATAGTGTAACGATTGGTGGAAAGCGTTTGCGTCCGATTTTAATTTTGGAATTATATCGTTGTTTTGCAAGTATAGAGAAGGAACCGAGAATAGAACCATTTTTAGCAGCGATTGAAATGTTACACACCTATTCTTTAGTGCATGATGATTTACCAGATATGGATAATGATATGTATCGTAGGGGACAATTGACAACTCATGCAAAATATGGCTCTGCTATGGCTATTTTGGCAGGAGATGCATTGCTTAATTATTCTTTTGAAACAATAGGAAAAGCATTTGATTTTTCAGATTCGACAGATTGGAATCAAAGAGTAGCAAAAGCAATGCAAGTGTTTTCGAAAAAAGCAGGCATTTATGGTATGATTGGTGGTCAAGTGGTAGATGTGGAAAAAACAGGAACACCATTGACTGAAGAAGAAATTGCTTTTATTTATGAATTGAAAACTTGTGCATTATTGGAATCTGCAATGTTAGTAGGTGCAATATTAGGTGGTGCAAACGAAGAACAATTGTGTGATGTAGAACGAGTAGCATCTTGTGTTGGTATGGCATTTCAAATTCAAGATGATATTTTAGATTTAATTGGAGAAGAAGAAAAACTTGGAAAACCAATTCATAGTGATGAAAAAAATCAAAAAACAACGTATGTAACAATACATGGATTGGAAAGGTCAAAACAAAAAGTAAAAGAATTATCTG
>CALASV010000273.1 GCA_937888895.1 uncultured Clostridia bacterium
AGAGCGTAAGAAAATGTGGCATAATAAAGCAAAAATCCATTTGCGAAGCAAATTTAAGATGGATTTTTGCTGGTTACTGGAACGGAGTGAACAGTAACAGAATAGGAGGCAGTATGGATACCCAGTTACTTATCCAAAAGGCAAGAGAAGGGGATAAAGTGGCAAGGGAACAAGTGATAAAGGAAAATATTGGTTTAGTATGGAGTATCGTAAAAAGATTTTTAGGTAGAGGACAAGATGCAGATGATTTATTTCAAATTGGAGTGATTGGTTTAATGAAGGCAATTGATAAATTTGATTTATCTTATGAAGTAATGTTTTCTACTTATGCTGTACCAATGATTGTAGGAGAAATTAAGAGGTTTTTAAGAGATAATAATAGTTTAATTAAAATGAGTCGTTCTGTAAAAGAGAATGGTTGGAAAATAAAAGTAGCAAAAGAAAAATTAGCGTATGAACTTGGGAGAGATGCTACTATGGAAGAATTAGCTGTTGCAACAGAATTGTCGTTAGAAGATGTTGTAACAGCAGTAGAGGCAAATAGTGAAGTGGAATCGATATATAAAACGGTTTATCAAGGAGATGGGAATGAAATTTATTTAGTAGACCGTATTCAAGAGGATAAGAATGAGACAGAACAGTTAATCAATCGTATGACAGTAGAACAATTATTAGATAATTTAAGTGAAGAGGAAAGAAAGTTAATTATTTCTCGTTATTTTGAAGATAAAACACAAGTAGAAACAGCGAAACTTCTTGGAATTAGTCAAGTACAAGTAAGTCGTTTGGAAAAAAAGATTTTATTGAAAATGAGAAAAAATATACAAAATTAGAATAAAGAAACAAAACTTGTGGATACTAACAATAGATATACAAATATAAGATTTTTAGAAAGGTGTGTGAAAATGTGTCCACAAAACAGAGAGCAATGGTATTAGTTGCTATTTTACTTATACTTTTAGTGGCAACAGGTTTGTTGTTTTATTCCATAACACAAGTTCAAAGTTATGATGGGATTTTTGTCAGTGGGGTAAGGCAGGTGTGGTACTAAATGCATACAGTTTATATTAAACCAGAGTTAAGTACAGTTGTTTCTAATAAAAAGATTACGATAGGGGATATTTGTAAAGTATATTGTTATGAAGAATCATTAGCAAAAGAAGTGAGAAATTTAGAAATACTTCGTATTGAAAAACAAGGGAAACAAAAAATTTCAGTATCAGCACTTTACTTAGTGCGTTATATTTCTGATAGAAAACCGGGAATTTTAGTTATCAATTTAGGAGAAGCAGATTTTCTTGTCGAATATAAACCACCAGAACCAGAAAAGAAATGGTTAGAAGTTTTGAAAGCAGGTTTCGTTGGTCTAATCATATTTTTTGGTTCTGCGTTTACTATTATGACATTTAATGAAGATGCGAATGTGGCAGAGATTTTTGAATTAGTTTATAAAAATATTGCAGGAATGTCAGAAGGAAATGGTTGGTTGGAAGTGTCTTATGCTGTTGGTTTACCACTTGGAATTCTTCTATTTTTTAATCATTTTGCTTCTGCAAAGTTAAGTAATGACCCAACACCATTGCAAATTCAGATGCGACAATATGAACAGCAAGAGGATACAACAATTATTGAAGATGCGGCAAGGAAAGGAGAACGACTAGAATGAACTGGTTGGCAAATATGCTCTTGCTACTTACAGGCTTTGGTGGTGGAATATTAGTAGCAGGAGGTTTGTTTGCTTTTCTTGCTTTGGTTGGTGTTTTAACAAGACTGGCGGCAGGTACAAAAACAGCAAAGTTTTTAATGTTTTATGAAGACGTGTCGTTGCTTGGAGCGACAGTTGGAAATATTGCGTATCTTTATCATGTTGGTATTCCTGTAGGAAAATTGGGATTTTTATTATATGGCTTAGGTGCAGGTGTTTTTACAGGTTGTTTGGCAGCAGCATTGGCAGAAGTAGTAAAAATGATGCCTGTATTAAGTGAACGAATGAATTTAAAACGTGGAATGACAATCATTATGATTATTTTTGCTTTTGGAAAAATGGTAGGTGCTTTAGTTGGTTTATTAGGTTAAAAAACGATGTATTGTATGTATGGAGGAGAAGGAATGGAACAAGAAAATAATAAAATACAAGAACCAGTAACAGCAAAGAAAGTCATACAGGCAAAAGATGAACAAGAGCAAGCAAAACGGTATAATCAATATGTAGAAGAAAAAACGCCAAAACCAGATTTATTAAAAGATATGTTATATGCTTTTTTAGTAGGAGGAGCTATTTGCACGTTAGGACAAGTGTTTATGAATTTTTATTTGTCTAGAGGATTTGAAGAAGAATTAGCTTCTTCTTTTACTACATTATCTTTAATCTTATTTTCGGTGGTATTAACAGGATTTAATTTATATCAAAAGATTACAAAAATAGGGGGTGCAGGAAGTTTAGTACCAATTACAGGATTTGCAAATTCTGTAGCTGCACCAGCAATTGAATTTCAAAAAGAAGGACAAGTATTTGGTATTGGGTGTAAAATTTTTACGATTGCAGGTCCGGTAATTTTATTTGGTATTTTTGTTAGTTGGGTATTAGGTGTTATATATTGGATAGGAACATTATTAGGAATGGTGTAAACCATTCCTAT
>CALASV010000274.1 GCA_937888895.1 uncultured Clostridia bacterium
GATATCACCGCGGATTTCCGTAGTTACACCACCGTTTTCCGGGCTCTTGATGGCTGTATCCATATCATAGAGTTCATGTACTCGTTCACAGCTTGCCATAAAACGCTGTAAATCATTGATATAAAAACCTAATTGTTGCATTGGCTGATTCAACATCCACGAAAGAGAAGTAAAAATAACTAAATCACCTACGGTAATTCGTTCAAAAATAGCTAAGAATGCACCAATAATAACTGCACAAGTATTCATAATATTTGCTACAGTTTCTAAAATTGGGGAATATTTTACCCATATTTTATTTGCTTCTAATTGAAGTTCATAATAACGTTCATTTTCTTTATCAAACTTATCAATTTCAAATTGTTCTCTACAAAAGGCACGAACCACACGATTTCCAGAAATATTTTCCTGTACTAATGTATTTAAACTAGAAAGTTGTGCTCTTGCATTACTAAAAATAGGACGAACAATTTTACCCATACGAATCGCTGTAATAAATGCTACTGGAGAAATTGCTAAAAGACTTAATGTAAATTCCCAACTAATATTAAAAAATACAATAAGTACTACTGTTACCATAATAACACATTCAAAAATACTATAAGAAACTGCATTGATAAAATGACGAATCGTATCTAAGTCACCTGTACATTTATTAATTAAATCACCCGAACGATTTCTCATAAAAAAGCTTCTACTTTGTGCTCCTACTTTTTCATAAAGTTCTTTTCTTAAAACTACAATCACACGGTAAGAAATTTCCTCTTTTTGTATATTCGCCCAAAATTTCAATAAAACACGAAGACAAATAATTCCTAACGCTAAAAACAACAGTGGTACTAATTGTTCCATTACATCTTCTGTCTTAATAGAAGAATCATGAAACATTGGTGTTAAAATATCATCCACAATATGTCTAATAATCATTGGTTCTACTGTCAAAAGTCCTGTAAATACAATACCAGACAACCAAACTAATGCTAATAGAACAGCGTTCTTTCCTTTAATAAAAGAAAAGACCCATTTAATCTCTCTCATTTTCCCTTTCCCCCTTTTTTCTTGCAAGAATATTACAGCATTTTACTGCATAATTCACTACAACTTTCTTTCAAACTTGTTTTTATTTTTTAGGTTTCTTCATCATACTATTTTTCTTTCATAAAGTAAAATACTTTTTTTTAATAAAATGAAATTCGTTATCTTTCACAAAAAAAGAGAGAAAAGTGTTAAAACTTTTAACAAGTTCAACAATTTTCTCTCTTTATCACATTATTTTTTCTTTTATAAAAAATTTATATAATTTTTATAAAAACTTTTACACTACTACCTATTGTCCTGTTACAACTTTTGTCATTACAATATCTTTATCTTCTTGTTTTTCTTCAATACCAAGTGCTTCTTTAATTGCAACAATAAGACCTTCTTTAGAATCTGCTTTTACCCAAATATCTTCTTTCTTTGGAAGTTCTTTTCTTTCTTCTAAGCGTTTTTCTTCTAGTTCTTTTTCTTTTTCACGTTCTTGTGCTTTTTTAGCTTCTTCCTTTGCTTCTGCACGTTTTTCAGCTAATTTTTCATAATAAGAATCATTGGAATCCTTTAATTTTGCAAAATAATTTACTACTCCATTATCATCAATAGAAAAACCAACGAACTGTACTTGCTCTGCTGCCTCTTCTCCTACTTCTTCGGCAATTTGCTCTTTCATTTCTTCAATCTGTTCATCAGCATTATCAATAATATTTTCATATTTTGCACGAACTTCTTCATCTGTAGCCATTTGTTCTAATGTATCTGTACTTATAACACAAGAATATTTTTTAGTACCCATAGCAAAATATTGGTTCATTTCTTCATCGGTAGCACAATCAGCTACAAAAAAGTGAATATCACCATATTTTTCTTTTAATGTTTCTAAATAGGACTTTGCTTCATCACTTAAAGCTTCATAAGTCTTATCTAATTTCGCCTGTAAATCATCTTTTTTATCATTCTTTTGTCCAACTGCTACTGGCTTAGAATAGGTTGCTTTTCCTGCTTGATTTACACTACCTTCGTAAGTAGCAGCTTCTCCTGCATTTTTCTGCTGTGCATTTTCTGCCTTTTTACTTGCTGTTTTATTTTGTGCATATTTTGTAGTGCCTGTTGTCTTTTGATACATTGTCTGTATAAATTGTTCCGTCATTTTTGTTGTAAAACTCATAAAAATCCCTCCTTGATATTCTTTGCTTCGTCCATGAAGTTAAAAACATCTTCTTACTATGTATATCGACAGTAATCTCTAATTCCTTAACCAAATTTACTCATAAACAACATCCGAAAACCAATGAAAACTTGGAGAATATCGGAATAATACTTTTGCCATAATCTTTTCTTCTTCTACATAAGTATTTTGCCATTTTCTAGCATCAGCAGAGGAATTTCGATTATCTCCTAACATAAAATAACAATTTTCTGGAACAATGTAAGGTCCATATTCTCCTAACATTTCCTCTTTCAAATAAGGTTCTTCAATTGGTTCTCCATCAATATAAACATAACCATCTTTAATTTCTACTGTTTCTCCAGGTAAACCAATCACACGTTTTACAAACGTTATTTCCTCATCATCTGGAAAAGGAAAAAGAACAATATCGCCTCTTTCTGGTTTTTGAAACAAATAGGCTAATTGAAATCCTATAATACAATCATCAATAGCAATCGTATTTTGCATAGAACCTGTTGGCACTTCTGCTTTAATAATAACATACTTATTAATCAAATTAGCAGCTGCTACTGCCAACACAATCGTTAAAATCCATGCTACAATTTCTTTTACTATTTGTTTCGATTTACTAGATTCTTCTATTTTTATCACCTTACCCTTTTAGAAATAACTTTAAGCATTCACTGTTTCAACAAATTTTAAGAATGCCTTTTTTCCTTCTTCTGTTCTCTTATAAACACCTGCATGTTCTAATACCTGAACAAAAACAAGACCAACTTCTTTTTCAATCACAGCATCTATTGTTTCTTTTTCAAATGTGTTATATTTTTCTACTAATTCCTTTGCCCAAGGTCCATGGGAAGCAATGCTTTCTACCGTGCCAACCTCTATTCCAGAAAGTAAGCATTGTTTTACTTCTTCTAATTCTGTCTTTAAACGTGCTGGAAGTACAG
>CALASV010000275.1 GCA_937888895.1 uncultured Clostridia bacterium
GATGGATACTGGAAAGACGTTGGAACAATTCCTTCTTTATGGGAAGCTAATATGGAAGTTCTTGACCCAGAAAATAGTGGTATCAACTTATTTGATAACGAATGGAAAGTATACAGCCGTAACAGTGGTATGACTGCACATAAGATTTCTAACAATGCTGTTGTTGAAAATTCTATGATTACAGATGGTTGTCGTGTTGATGGTACAGTAAAGCATTCTATTTTATTTGCAGGTGTTAAGGTAGAAGAAGGTGCTGTTATCGAAGATGCAGTTGTTATGGGTGGAAGTACTATTAAAGCAGGAGCAGTAGTAAAGCATTGTATCATTGGTGAAAATGTAGTAATCGGTGAAAATACAACAGTAGGTGGTGCTGATGGCGTAGCTACCATAGGACCTGGTGTATGTGTTGGCGCAAACGCTAAGATTAGTGCAAATGCTATGGTAAAAGAAGATGTAAAGGATGGTGAAGAGCAATGATAAATGCGAACACAAAAGCAATGGGAATTATTTTCCCAAATAGTTTTGATGCCTTGGTTTCTAGAATGGTTGATTTGCGTTTAATGGCTTCTTTACCATTTGCAAGTCGTTATCGTTTGGTTGACTTTACATTATCTAGTATGTCTAATTGTAATATTGATAATGTAGCAATTCTTCCAAATCGTAATTATCTTTCTTTAATGGACCATTTAGGAACAGGTCGTGAATGGGACCTTGCAAGAAAGAATGGAGGTGTACATATTTTCCCTCCTTTTGCAGAAAATAGAACAAAACTTCCTACAGGTAGAGTTGGTTCTCTTGCAAACATTCTTAGACATTTAAAGAAACAGAAAGAAAAATATGTTGTTATGTGTGATTCCAATCTTGCTGTAAATTTCGATTTTAATGCAATGATTGATGCTCATATTGCATCTGGTGCAGATGTAACAATCGCTTACAATGAACAGGCTATGCCAGAAGGATTCTTAAAGTCTGAAGATGTAAATAAAGATTTTTATTATTCTTTTGATATTGAAGATGGCAGAGTTAAGGAAATCAATGTAAATCCTGGTGAAGGCGTTCATAACTTATCTATGAACATTTTCGTTATTGAAAGAGAATTATTAATCGACCTTGTAAAAGAAGCATTTGACCATGATAAGATGCATTTTACAAAGGATGTTCTTTGGGCGAAGAAGGATACATTAAATATTCAAGCATATAAATATACAGGCTATGTAGCTCGTATTTATAGCATTAGTAGTTACTTTGATGAAAATATGAAGCTTTTAGATGATGCAAACTTAGATGCTTTATTTGAAGGAAATCCTATTTTCACAAAGATTAGAGATGACAACCCTACAAGATATATCACAGGTTCTACAGTTAAGAATGTAATGGTTGCAGATGGCTGTGTTATCGAAGGTGAAGTAGAAAACTGTGTTCTTTTCCGTGGTGTAAAAGTTGCTAAGGGTGCAAAAGTTAAGAATTGTATCTTAATGCAGGATACTGTAGTTGAAGAAGGTGCAGATATCGAATACTTAATTACAGATAAGAACGTTAAAGTTTCTGCAAACAAGAACATGAAGGGAACAGATAGCTATCCAGTATATATCGTAAAAGGTTGTACTATCTAATAGCTAAATCCAATATTGTTTAAAGAAGATTTGTAAAAGTCGGAAATAATAGGCTCTGGATTAAATTGTGCAATAGATAAAAGTTGGACGATATAATTCAGAGCCTTTTTGTTTATATTATTAGATGAATGATTTGTTTATTTTTTCTGTAAAAAAATAAAAGGTATATAATATAAAAATAAGAAAGAGAGGTAAGAACTAATGGATAAAAAAGAAATATTAAGCAAAGTAGACCATACCTTATTAGGACAAGCTTCTACTTGGGAAGAAATTCGTGTTATTTTAGAGGATGGAATGAAATTTGGTTGTGCATCTGCTTGTATTCCAGCTTGTTATGTAAAGAAGGCTGTACAATATGTAGAAGGAAAGTTACCAATTTGCACAGTGATTGGTTTCCCAAATGGATATCATACAACTGCTGTAAAAGTACTAGAAACAAAAGATGCGATTGCAAATGGAGCATCGGAAATTGATATGGTAATTAATGTTGGTTATTTAAAAGATAAGAGATATGAAGAATTAGAAGAAGAAATTCGTCAAATTCATGATGCTTGTGAAGGAAAAATATTAAAAGTAATTATTGAAACTTGCTTGCTTACAGAAGAAGAAAAAATAAAAATGTGTGAAATTGTTACAAACGCAGGGGCAGAATATATTAAGACTTCGACTGGATTTTCTACAGCAGGAGCAACTTTTGCAGATGTAGAATTGATGAAAAAACATATTGGAAAAAATGTAAAAGTAAAGGCAGCAGGTGGAATTTCTTCTTTTGATGATGCAGAAAAATTTATTTTGCTTGGTGCTGATAGACTTGGAACGAGTAGACTAGTAAAGATTATGAAAAATACAGATGTAGGTGCAGGATATTAAGATATAATTTCTTGGTTTTATACGATGAAAATAAAGTTTATATAAAGATATACAAAACATTATTTTCGTGGTTTTATGTTGCAAAAATTGTTTTAATATGCTACTATTATAGTAATAAGTGAATAGGGCGTTGCATAAAAGAACACCTTTATGTGTGTGGTCACTTACAAAATAATGTAATTAAAAAAGAGGAGGAACTGAAAAATGGTTACTTGGAATAACTTAGATACACTTGATGCGTACAAAGAACTTGTAAATGCAGACCGTGTAAATCTCGCTGAGGTTATGAAAGGTGAAAATGGTGCAGAACGTGTAAAGAAGTATAGTGTACCAATGGCTGCTGGTCTTGCTTATAATTATGGTGCTAAGGCAGTGGATGATACTGTATTAGAAATCCTTGCAAAATTAGCTAAGGAAGCTCAGCTTACAGAAAAGTTTAAAGCTCTTTATAATGGAGAGATGATTAACACAGGTGAAAAGCGTTTAGTACTTCATCAGCTTACTCGTGGACAGTTAGGTGGTGCTGTAATCGCAGATGGTGTAGATAAGCGTGAATTTTATGTAAATGAACAGAACAAGATTGCAGAATTTGCAAAGAAAGTTCATAATGGAGAAATTACAAATGCAGCAGGCGAAAAATTCACAACTGTAGTTCAGATTGGTATCGGCGGAA
>CALASV010000276.1 GCA_937888895.1 uncultured Clostridia bacterium
AGCAGGAGATATGGTTTACTTAATTACAGGTAGTACGAATCAAGAAGTACAAGAAACAGCTACATTATACCTTCGATTTGATACGGCATTTTATATGGTAGCAGCCTCAGTTACCTTACTACGAAATGTATTACAAGGACTTGGCAACCATATTACACCAATTGTATCAAGTTCCGTAGAATTAGCAGGAAAAGTAGTCTTTGCAAAGTTGCTCGTTCCACATCTTGGCTATTGGGGTGTTATTTTAGCAGAACCCGTAGTTTGGATATTTATGGTAATTCCATTACTCATACAAATTTTACGAAATCCATACTTGCGAAAAACAAGAGAAAGTTTAGTTTAACTATAAAAACATGGGTTGTTTTAGCGACAACCCATGTTTATTTTATAAATATCCTCCATCTAAGTGTATCACTTGCCCTGTTAAATAAGAATTTCCTTTTGCAATCTGCAAAGCAAAATCAGCAACTTCTTCTGGTAAACCAAATCGTCCAATCGGAATTTCTTCGGCTAGAGCTTCCAATTCTTCTTCTGAATAACAGTGATTCATTTCTGTATCAATTACTCCACAAGCAATGGCATTGACTGTAATACCACTTGGAGCAAGTTCTTTTGCAAGAGCTTTTGTAAAGGCATCCATACCACCTTTAGAAGCAGAATAAGCTACTTCACAAGAAGCTCCACAAGTTCCCCACATAGAGGAAATGTTAATAATACGACCAGATTTTTTTTGTAGCATCATTGGAATGGCTTTCGAGGAACAGTAAAAAACGGAAGAAAGATTAGTATCCATAACCATTTTCCAATCAGAAGGTGTCATGTCAGTTAACAATCCAACATAGGAAATACCAGCATTATTAATAAGGACATCTAATGTACCAAATTCTTTTTGAATGGAGTGAAACATTGTTTCAACAAAAGCAGGATTTCCAACATCACCAACAAAGGAAAGGCAACGAACACCAAAAGATTTAATATTTTGTTCTAAAGTAGAAAGAGCATCAACACTTTTTAAGCAGTTAATAATAACATGATACCCATTTTTAGCAAAAGTTAGGGCAATTGCACGACCAATACCACGAGAAGCCCCAGTGACAAGTACAACTTTTCGTTCCATAGAAGTTACTCCCTTTCGTATGTTTGTTAATAATATCTTACCATGTTTTTCATAAGAAGAAAATCTTTTTTTATTGGCATAATTGTCCTAATATGATAGAATAAACAAAAGTAAGAAAAAAAGAGGTGACATCGTGGAAATAAATAAATCTACAAAAGTCGTAATATTAGTGAGTGGATTTTTTACTATTTTTATTGTAATGGTAGCTTTGATTCCTTTTTTAAGTGATTGCTTGAAAATAGAAGTGCAAGAAAGTAATACATCTATGATTACAGAAATTCCAGAACATATAGAATTAGAAGAACAACTTCTTACGGTTTTGTATCAACAAGAAAAGGATACAAGAGAAATAACAGCAATTTACATTGAGGTGTTTCATCCAAGCAAGGAAACTATTTATTATATGGAAGTGCCAGTACAAACAAAGATAATGTTATCAAATGAGCTATATAAAAGCTTACAAACATATTCACCAGATTTGCCACAGTATTTGAAATTATCGAAGATGGCAGAGGGATTTTCTAAAGAATATATGTTTGTAGGTTGCAATCGAATTTTATCAGAATTGTTTGGTATTTCTTTTACGCATTATGTAAGTGGTTGTGAAAAAGATTTGCAACATTGGTTGAAAACCGTAAAAGAGGAAACAATAAAAGAAAAATTTTTTGAACAATATGCAACATGGTTAGAAAATTCTATTTCTGATTTATCAAATAGAGAGCGTTTTGTGTATTATGAAAGTTATGAAGAAATAAAAATTGTAGAAAAAGAAATGGCAATCGGAACAGAGGAAATAGGAGAGTTTATCATTTCTAGTAAACAATGTAAAGAATTATTAGAACGATGGAAGTATATGTTGAGAACAGAAAATAAAGAGAAAGAAGAATAGAACATGAGTAAAAAAAGAACATTATGGATAGCAGGAAGTGCTATAGCAGTAGGAATACTTTTATTTTGTTCTGGTGTAAGTGTAGGAGCATCTACCAATGAACCAGGCTCTGCGAGTGACCCATTGATTACAAAAAGTTATTTAGAGCAACAATTAAAAAATGTAGGGGGTGGATATGAATGCATTACATTAGCAAAGGGGGAGTTGATAGAGTTTACGCAAGGAACACAAGTTATTTTGTATACAGGTTCTGCTAAAATTCAAGGAAATTTAGTGGATATTACAGATGGTGTTCTTTGTAATGAAGGAGCAAAAGTAACAAGATATCATTCCTATCTTGTGCCAGCAGATGAGAGTGGTTTTAAGGCAGAAACAACATGTGTTATATTTTTGTCAGAGAGTAAATAAGCCATAAGACTTATTGGAATAAATAGGGAGGTAATTATGAAAAAAACAGATATTGGTATTTGGAAAGATATTTTATATATTGTTGTTGGTACATTTTTAATGGCACTTGGAATTAATTTAGCTTGTGACCCAATGGGGCTTGTTTGTGGTGGTGTAACAGGTCTTGCGATTGTACTAAAGCATGTAACTGGTTTTTTGATAGAAGGTGGTGTTCCTGTTTGGCTTGGAAACTTATTGTTT
>CALASV010000277.1 GCA_937888895.1 uncultured Clostridia bacterium
TATTACCATCAAAAAGTTCTTTATCACTACTAAAATAATTTCGACCGGTCATTGTTAAGTCTGCTATATATATAGCATCATTTTCATGAATAAGCTTTCCTGCATCTTCTTCCATATGCATTTCATGAATCCGTATTTGCTTTTCTCCATCTTCTGTCGTAATTGCTACACTTCCACCTACGCAAATCGGTGCATATAATTGAGAAATTTGATAATTTTGTGGATTGTCCGGATAAAAATAATTTTTTCTATCAAAAATAGTCCTTCTTGTAATCTCACTACCACAAGCCAAACCAACTGCCATTGCACACTCTACTACTTTTTTATTTAATACAGGCAAACTACCTGGCATACCAGTACAAACAGGACAAGTATGTGTATTGGGCAAACCACCAAACTGTGTCGAACAAGCACAGAAAATCTTCGTTTTTGTTGCCAATTCCACATGAACTTCTAAGCCAACTACCGTTTCATACACTCTCATTATCAATTCTCTCTTTCCTGTTCTAGTGCATACGCCATTTGAAGCAACAATGCTTCTTCATAGTGATTTGCCATTAACTGTACTCCGATTGGCAATCCTTTGTTATCTTTTCCGAATGGTACAGAAATCGCTGGTATTCCAACTAAATTTGCTGGTACCGTATAAATATCTTCCAAACGGTTCATCAAAACATCTTTTTTTGACTCCCCAATCTTTGGTGCTGTTCGTGGTGCAACCGGACCTAATATAATATCATACGTTTGAAACACATTCGCATAAGTTCGTTTTAATGCATATTGCAATTTTTTTGCTTTCTTATAATAATCGTCATAATATGCTTCGCTTAATACTAACGAACCGAACAAAATTCGTTTTTGTACTTCTTCTCCAAACCCTTCTGTTCTGCTTTTTTCATACATTTCTTGTAATGAATGATATTCTTTTGTACGATATCCATACTTTACGCCATCAAACCTTGCTAAATTGGAACTTGCTTCTGCTGCCGTAATAACACAATAAATAGGCACAGCATATTCTGACATACCTAACTCTATTTCTTCTACGATAGCACCTTGCTTCCGAAATTGTTCCCCTGCTAAATAGACAGCTTGCTTAATTTCTTCTTGCACACCATCTACTAAAAAATCTTTTGGAATTGCTACTTTCTTTCCTGCAATACTTTGTCCTAATGCAGAAGTAAAATCATAACTTGCTCTTTTGCTCGAAGTCATATCTTTTTCATCTACACCTGCTAATACTTCTAAAAGAACAGCACAATCTTCCACCGTATTTGTCATTGGACCTATTTGTTCTAATGAAGAAGTATACGCAATTAAACCATATCTAGATACTGTACTATATGTCGGTTTTAATCCAACAATACCACAATAAGAGGCTGGTTGACGAACCGAACCTCCGGTATCTGAACCAATTGCCATGAAACATTCTCCATTTGCTAGAGCTACCGCAG
>CALASV010000278.1 GCA_937888895.1 uncultured Clostridia bacterium
ATAAAGAAAGAGTAATTACTGGATTAAAGAGAATTTCTAAACCAGGACTTAGAGTATATGCTTCAAGTGAAGAAATACCTTATGTGTTAAATGGATTAGGAATTGATACAGAGCATCATTACAAAATGATGGCAGAGTTAGAGGATACATTAAAGGTTAAAGTATTGCTTGCGCAAGCCTTGTTTGGTAATCCGGATGTATTGTTGTTAGATGAGCCTTTAGGAGCATTGGATTTGAAGTTACGCCAAGATATGCAATATGAGTTAATTCGTTTAAAGAATGAACTTGGTATTACCTTTATTTTTGTTACGCATGACCAAGAAGAAGCACTGACGATGTCGGATACGATTGTCGTTATGAATCAAGGATATATTCAGCAGATGGGAACACCAGAAATGATTTATAACGAGCCACAAAATGCATTTGTAGCAGATTTTATTGGAGAAAGTAATATTATTAGTGCTACGATGGTACAAGACCGTTTAGTAAAGATTTTAGGTGCAAATTTCAAGTGTGTTGATGAAGGAATTGGGAATAATAAGCCTGTAGACGTTGTCATTCGTCCAGAAGATATTGATTTAGTAGAGCCTGAAAAGGGAATTATTACAGGTCGTGTTACTTCTTTGATTTTTAAAGGGGTACATTATGAAATGGAAGTTATGGCAAATGGACGGGAATGGTTAGTTCATAGTACGGATATGAGTCCAGTAGGAAAAGAAGTTGGTATATGGGTAGACCCATTTGATATCCAGATTATGAATAAACCAGAGTCAGAAGATGAGGAGGCACAGGGCTATCATGAATAAAAAGAAATGGCTTGCTACACCATATATGGTATGGGCAGTCGGTTTCATTATTATTCCATTGATTATGATTCTTTTTTATGGTATTACAACAAAAGAAGACGGCAGTTTTACAATGGAAAATCTGTTGCTGATTGCTGACCCACTGTACAGAAAAGCGTTATGGTTATCTTTAAAACTTTCGATTATTAGTACGTTGATTTGTTTAATTGTAGCATATCCTCTTGGAATGCTTCTTGTTAAAAAGAATGTAAATAGTGGTAGTTTTATCATTATGGTATTTATGTTGCCAATGTGGATGAATTTTTTGCTTCGTACGATTGCATGGCAAAATTTATTGGAAAAAACAGGTGTTATCAATTCTTTTTTGAATTTTTTAGGACTTCCATCTGTCAATATGATTAATACATCGTATGCAATTGTACTTGGTATGGTATACAACTTCTTACCATTTATGATTCAGCCAATTTACAATGTATTGGTAAAGATTGATAAAAATGTTACGAATGCAGCGAGAGATTTAGGAGCAAATAGTTTTCAAACATTTATGAAAGTAACATTGCCACTTAGTATGCCAGGTGTCATTAGTGGTATTACGATGGTATTTGTTCCATCGTTGACAACGTTCGTTATTTCTAATATTTTAGGTGGAAATAAGATTGTATTGATTGGAAATTTAATTGAACAGCAGTTTAAGACAATTAATAACTGGAATGCAGGTGCTGGTATGTCGGTTGTTTTAATGGTATTTGTATTAGTTTCTATGGCTATAGTAAATAAGGCAGAGAAAGAGGCGGAGGATTAAACGAATGATAGCAAGAATAAAAAAATATCTAGCAGATACGTATATTGGTCTTGTAATTTTCTTTTTATATGCTCCGATTTTAGTTCTTGTAGTGTTATCGTTTAACGAGTCAAAGTCTAGAAGTAAATGGGGTGGATTTACACTTGACTGGTATAGAGAATTATTTTCAAATGAAGAAATTTTAAGTGCTTTATGGAATACATTATTGATAGCTTTTCTTTCTGCTGCAATAGCAACGGTCATTGGTACAATGGCGGCGATTGGTATGGACAGTATGAAGAAGAAAAATCGTAGTATATGGATGGCGATTACGAATATTCCGATGTTAAATGCAGAAATTGTTACTGGTATTTCGTTAATGCTTATCTTTATGGCAATTGGATTAAATAAAGGGTTTTTAACTGTGTTAATTGCTCATATTACATTTAACATTCCGTATGTTATTTTAAGTGTTATGCC
>CALASV010000279.1 GCA_937888895.1 uncultured Clostridia bacterium
ATTCCAAACTTGTCACTCTTTTTCATCAATGCCATAATCAAAAGACTCAAAGTACCTCCAACCAAACTATAGGGAACCGTACTAATTCCAAAAGCAAATCCAGAAAGCAATATTCGAACGAAAGAAATGGCAGCAGCCTCTTTTACTCCAAGAAAATATAATGCTACTAATATCACAATATTTGCCACTCCAAGCTTTACACCTGTTGGCAAAGGCAATGGAATTAAATGTTCAATATAACTAAAAATAAACGCTAATGACACCAACATTCCAAACAATGCTACTTTTTTTGTTTTCATAAAAACATTCCTTTCGATTATCATAATCGTAAATCCATTACTTTTCAGCCACAAGAAATCAAATCGTTACTATTTACTGTCCTATCGCATCTAACTCAGAACTATCTCCATTTTCAATCAATACTACGATACCACCCGGACGACATACAATCATTTCTGTATTATAATGAATTTTACCAAAATCCATACAAACTTTATCAGGACAAACAGCCTCCGACATCCATGCCTCACCACTCTCAATCGTAAGCACATTCACACCACAAAGCCCTGGAATTTCTACCACTCTATCTTCAGCTAAAGAATACCTACCATATTCCTTACCCTCAATCAACACCACAGCCTCACCATTCACTGTATTTTGCTTTATAAAAAATAAAACTAAAAATAATACACAACTAATTCCCAATAATATAGCAATCAACACTTTATCACTATTTTTCATATACCATTCCTAACTATTTTCAATACCTTGGCGAAATCCTTGTATTTTTATATCTATGTAGGACCGTTAAGAAACGGCAGTCCTTGGCGAGGTCTTTTCGAGCCTAGTACTGCTCCGTTTCGCCACGAGCGAAAGCGTGTCCTAATAGATATAAAAATACAAGGATTATTCACTTTTTTAACTAACTATCTGTCTTCATTGCCTCAATCGCACTAATCTTTGTCGCCCTTCTAGCTGGAAAATATCCTGCTAACACACCTACCATCATAGCAAAACCTGCTGCCAAAAAAGGCAACCAAAATGGTATCACAGAGAACTTCGCATCTCCTACATCATACACACCACTACTTTGCATCAAAGAAGAAAACAATGGACCACCGTATTTATTAATTAAAAATGATACAATATAACTTAATGAAATTCCCACAATACCACCAAACAATCCTATCATCGCTGCTTCAAACAAAAACAACTTTTTAATATCTTTTACTAAACATCCCAATACTTTCATAATGCCAATTTCTCTTGTACGTTCATAAATTGACATAACCATTGTATTTGTAATATTAATAGCTGATACCATCATAGCTAATGCTCCAATTGCTCCAAGTACTAATTGTAACATATCTGAAGTTTTTTGTAATGGCTCTAAATATTGCATATCACTATACGTAATATAACCTAATGCTTCAATATCTTCTTGTACTTTTGTTACATTTTTAATATTATCTACATTAATCATAATATAATTATATTTTTCTAACTCTGCCATTGCTTTTTTTCTATCTTCTAGCTTTAGTGTATTCGCATACTGTGTATAAAGTTCTTTATAGTAGTCCATATCAAAGTATACATAATAATTATATTCCCAATTATCCGATTCTTCCATTATGGCATAATCTTCAATTTCTAATTGAAATTCTTTTTTTCGTTCATTTTTTGTATATCGCCATTGGTCAAATTTAAAAATCACTTTATCTACTGCTGGGTCTACTACTTTTGTTTCATAGTTTCTACTACTATAATAATAAAATTCATTTAATACCATACTAGAAATTACAGTCGTACTATTATGCTCTGCTGTTGGATACTGACCAACGGTTAAATTCGGAAAACCAAACTCTGCAAATGCTTCATGTCCTATGGCACGAAGATTAACATAAGCCTGATATTTCCCCGAATATAATTGTGCACTTGTTTCAATCACTGGTGCTACTGCCTTCACATGTTCAATTTGACGCACTTGGTTTATTAAATCATCATTTAGTACTTGGTCTTTACTGCCTACCCAATTTCCGTCTTCATCATAAATACTACCATATTGTTCAATACGAATAATCGTCATTTGACCATTTTCCATAAACTGTTGGTCAAAACTATTATTCATACCAATACCAATCGATACCATGGTTACAATAGAAATCGTTCCAATAATTACACCTAGGACAGTCAACGCTGTCCTAGCTTTTCTTCTTGTTAAATTTCTAAGTCCCATTTTAATTAAATCTCCAATCCTCATAAAGCACCTCTCATTCTCTACAAGGTCTAATCTTCATAAACATTAAATCCTTTTTTTATTTTTGCCTTCGCCAATAATATCCCAATAACTACAGAAAGAACTAATGTCCCTGCACTTACACCACCAATAAAAAACCAATTCGAAAGTAAATTTCCTGTCGAAGTTTCAGTTGTCACAGCAGTATAAGCCATATCATCCAAATTTTCATCATATAACATATCATTACTTACTTCATACATTACATCTACACTCCTTTACTCTGCATCTTCTTTTTTTATTTTTCTCTTATAAATGGTAAGATAAATTCCACGAGTTACTGGAATTACTACAATAATAATTCCTGCTTGAATAGCAAGAAACACCCATAAAGGAATGATTGCCTCTTTTGCAACTTCTCCACCTGTCTGTATAGATGGGTCTTCAAAACCTGGGTCTACATATCCTGGGTCTATGAAACCTGGGTCTTCCCATGACATTTCTCCCATAACAAAGGTATTAAATTCTTTTTCCATTGTTACTTCATCACCATTCGAATCTTCCATATGAATTATCATTTTACCAACAGCATCTCCTTCTACGATTGGTACAACTTCAAATTCAATATATTCTGGCATACCAGCAGCAATATTTCCAATATAGTAAGAATTACTACCATTCGATAAAGTAAAATCACCTTCGATAGTAATATAGGTATTATTCAACGTAGACTTACCCATATTGTAAAATTCAAAACTAAGTGTTGTTGGCTGATTTAACATTGGCGTGTCCCAAGAACCAATATATACATTTTCTACCGATGGACGAAGATTTTCTTTGACTTGCAATAAAATTTCTTCCTCTACTACTTCACCACTATAAGTCGATGTTGCAACCATTCCTTCATATTCATATTCTATTTTAATGTTAATCGGATATGCACCTGTTGTTGCTGCTGCACTTGCTTTTAAATTGATTGTAATTGGTGCTGTCTGTTGTGGCTTAATTTCATTTACAAAGAAACTATTACCACCTGCTGTAACAGAAAACGCATTTGATGCACCAGTTACTGTCACTTTAATATTTTTTGCACTAATACTATCATTCGTATTTAAAATATCAAATGTAAAATCAAACACACTACCTGCTTTTACATCTTCTACATCTGTATAGAAATTACTTACCATTAACTTTGGACGACTAATTTCTACTTCTTCACTATTTTGCACATCAAACACATACAATGTGACATCTTCCGATGGTTGCTTGATGCCTTTTACTTCATAAGAATAATTAATGCCAAGTGTATTTAAACCTGCTTTAATATCTTTTCCTACTTTTAATTTTAATGATACTTGCTTCTTTTCTCCTACCCCAATTTTTTCAATATATTGGTATGGTTCAGAGTTTACTGGCTCAAATCCAGAAGAAGACAAAGAAGTTGGTAACACTTTTACATTTTCTACTGCTACTTCTCCTGCATTTTCTAAATAAAATGATATTGTGATTTGTTGTCCTGCTTTTGGAGATGCTACGGACTGTTTTACATTATTCAATAACAATAATATCTTTTCTTCTGGGTCAAGTGTTGCTGTTTCCTTTTGTACGTTTAAAATATATAATGATTCAGGATTAGATGGATATTCTATTCCTTTTACTTCATAAGAATAATTTATCTCAAATATATTTAAACCTTCACTTACCTCTTTTCCTACTTTCAAAATAAAAGATACTTGTTTCTTTTCTCCTACTCCAATCTTTTCAATATATTGATATGGTTCAGAACTTACTGGTTCAAATCCAGAAGAAGAAATATTCACTGGAGAAATTTTAATATTTTCTACCTCTGTATTTCCTGCATTCTCTAAATAAAAAGATACCATCAGTTCGTCTCCTGCTTTTGGAGATTGTATGGATTGTGTTACGCCATTTAATAATACTAATGTTTTTTCTTCTAATGCAGGAGATTTTCCTTCAATATAAAGATAAAGATAATTTGTCGTATTACTTGGAATCGCCTCTCCATTTTCTTTTTTAGCACTAATCTCTAATGGTATTTTTATCAATTGTGTTTTTGCATCTTCGGATACTTTATAAGAAACTGTAACTTTTTTTGTTGCACCTGCTTTTAAATCTCCTACTTTTTGATTTAATGGAGTATAGTTTGGAATTAAAATATCACTAAATGCTGTATAATCTGCAAATACATACGTATTTAATGCTTTTAATTCTCCTTCATTTTTTAAGGTAAATGTCAGCTCTACAGTTTCACCAGCATTACAATGAAATTCTGAATCAGAAACAATGGAAATCTGAGGAGGTTCTTTTTCTCCAAGTACCATGACTTTCATTATCAATTTTCCAGATGGAATGACATCTTCATCTTCTTCATCTATAGCACTAGATGACTTTGGAGCATAAGAGATGGCATATTCATATTCGCCAATCGTTGCAAAATCATCTACATAAATATCATAATCTAATTGAATTGCACTATCTTGGTCTATATATAACAATGTACTATTTTGTCTATCTTTTATATTCTTTGCCTCTATATTCTCAAAAGATAAATTTGTATTGTTTTCTGGTGTAATTGTAAATACAGGTTTGATACAATATCCTTCTTTTAAAGTTAATTCTAATGATATATGTAATCTATCTCCTGCTACCATTTCTACAGAACGAAAAACTTCCTCTGCTAACTTTAAATTCGTTTTTTCTGTTGCCAAAACAGTCATTGGTACTGCATTATATACAATAGACAATACCATAACAATAATCATGCATATTGCAATCGGTTTTTTCTTTAACATTGTTTACCCTCCTTTTTTTCATCACTTTTTATATTACTATCAGAAGAAGTTACTTCCTCTGTAATAGCTACTTCTTCTTGTTGTATTTCCTCAGAAACTTCTGCTTGATTCGTTTCTTTTTTCTCTACCACTTCAATACTTTGAATTTTTCCATCGAGTACATGAATAATTTTATCTGCGTACCCTGCAAGTCCTCTATCATGTGTTACCATTACAATTGTTTGATGATTATCTCTTGCAATCTGTTTAATTAACTCCATAACTTCTTTTGTCGTTTTTGTATCTAAGTTACCTGTTGGTTCATCTGCAAATACAATTTGAGGTTTCGCTACAAATGCTCTAGCGATACCAACTCTTTGTTGCTGACCACCACTCATTTCTTTTGGTTTATGCTGTAGTCGTTTTTCTAGTCCTACTTTTTCTAACATTTCTTTTGCCATCTTTTTTCGTTTTTTTCTTGAGACTCGTTTAAATACTAACGGAAATTCTACATTTTCTAATGCTGTCATTGTTCCAATCAAATTGTAAGATTGAAATACAAACCCTAAATGATTTTGCCGAAACTTTGCAAGTTTTGTTTCACTCATTTTATGTATCGGCTTTCCTTTAATTAAAATTTCTCCAGAACTTACTTTTTCAATTCCTGCCATTAGATTTAATAATGTGGATTTTCCAGAACCAGAAGTACCAAGTAAACAACAAAACTCTCCTTCACATATATCAAAACTAACATCGTCTACTGCATAAATTTTTTCTGTACCCATACGATAAATTTTTTTTACGTGTTTTACTTCAATTACTTTTTCCATGATTTCCTCCTTTCCAAAAAAATATATTTATACAATCAAAGAAAAAAAGTTCATGCCCCTCTTATCATACTTCTTTCCTTCAATTCAAGCATTATATCTTCCCACAAAGAAAAAATAGTGGGGAACTGGCTCCCCACTATTATATACTTTTTCTCATAAAACATCAATGTATAAAACTATATATATTCTACTACTTTAGACAATCAATAAATGCTTTAATACATTCTACTGTATTATCAATACCAATAAATCCACTATTTACTGATAAATGATAATTGGTTACTTTCCCCCACTTTTCACCCGAATGATAATTATAATAATTTGCTCTTCTCTTATCCTTTTTAATCATTTCTGCTTCTGCTTTTTCTGGGTCTAAATTATCAATACGAATCGCACGTTCTAATCTAAAATCCATATCAGCATATACAAAAATATTGATAACATTTTTATATTCTTTTAAAATATAGTCTGCACAATGACCTACAATCACACAAGGTCCTTCCTCTGCTACTTTACGAATAACTTCTGATTGTGCTAAATAAATACGGTCATCTAAAGAAAGTTGTGTATAACCAATTTCTTGATTTCCATAAGCACTCATTCCCATTGCAATCGAATACAAAAGACTATTTGTTGCTTTTGTTTCTGCATTATAAAAAGCTTCTTCTGCATAGCCACTTGCCTTTGCTGCTCTTGTAATCAACTCATTATCATAAAAAGGAATCCCGTACTTTGCTGCCAATTTTGAACCAATTTCTCTACCACCACTACCATACTGACGGGTTATTGTAATAATTTTTTTCATACAGGCCTCATTTCCGCGTTATGTACGCAATTTTTATCATATTTCTATTATAGCATATTTTCAAAAGAAAGTAAAACGGATATTCAGCTAAACTATTTTTTTAACGATTTGAAGTTTGATTGCTATTTGATACATCTAAATAAACTACTGTATATATTCCACTATCGTCTTGTGCTTCTATCCAAATTTCACAAGTACCTTCTTTTAAAGTTTTAATTTTTCCAGTTGCAGAAACAGTAGCAATTTCTTCATCCGAACACCAATAAGTCACTTCTTTATTTCCTGCATTTAATGGCAATATCTTTGGTTTTAAAGAATAACTACGATTTGGCTTTAAATATAATTCTTCTGTTTCTACTACAATATCCGTTACTAAACGTTCCGAAGCTTCATTGACTAAAATGTAAATTCCAGGTTCATAAGCAATCACTTGATATTCTGTCTTTTCGTCATCCATAAACTTGCCATCTAACTTTGCAAACATATTGGAATACTTTGGCTTATAATATAGACTAAAATGTTCTGGCTCATATCCATCAGGAACGGTTACTTGCATTCCCATTGGAAATTCTAACACCATTTCATCATCATTATAAACTAATTCAAATGCAATAAACTCATCTGTGGATGAAATATTATGTATCACACGTTTCATTAAAGTAGCATCTGCTTCTAACAATTCAAATTGGCTCACATTCATACCCCAACTAACTGCTAACTGTACTTCGGAAGAAGCACCATTTTCATCAAAAAATTCTTCGGAAACACTATTACTAAAATCAGCATTAAAACCTCTCATACCATAAACGACAACTTCTGCTGTAAAATCATCATTATAAACAATAACTGTATTCATGCCTTCTTCCCAAATCGTACCACCATAAATATTAAAGTCATCTACAAAACCTGTTTTCTTATCATTATACGTAACTTTTACTTGAATATCTTCTTTCTTTACGGTTTCACCAACAGCTACACCAGAACCAATATAAGTTGCAACAGCACTACCAGGTTCAATATATCGTTCCAAACCATATACATAAACTATTGTAGACACTCCACTATAAGTAAGTGTAATTTCATTCTGTCCTGCTTCTAAAACAACCGTTGGATTTAAACTAAACTTAGAAATTTCTTTCATTGTACCATCATTATAAATTGCCATCGCTTCTATATGGGATGTATTAATCTTATTTCCTTCAATAATTGGCTCTCCTACATAATATGCCACAATTTCTTCTACAGCTAATGGAGCTTTTCCATACACATAAGTCTGTACCTCTTTTCCCTTATAAGTTACTGTAATTAAATTTGCACCTTCTTTTTCTATATTAAAAGAAGATAATGTAAAATCTTTTGCTTTTTCATAACTTCCATCACTAAAATAAGCATATACTTGAAATTTTTCTTTTGGAATTTTGGCACCTACATAAAGTTCTGCACCTAGATAATCTGCTGTCAAATATTCTACTGCTTTCCCTGGTACATAAATGGTTATTGTTTGATTACCATAACTGACAGTAACTTCATTTTGCCCTACTTCTTTTATAACGGAAGGACTAATTTTAAACCCTGATTTGATTTCTTCATAATCTGTCATCGTACTAGAACCATTTGTTATCGTATACTGTGCTAATAAATAAATATCTTTCATCTCAATTTTTGCACCAACTTCAATCGCTGGACCCATATAGTAACCTTCCAAACTTTCTATATTCTGTACGGCTGCCATTACTTGTTTTGTTCCAATCAAACCACAAAATAGAACAAGCAAACTAAATACTACTATACTATACTTTTTTGTTATCTTCTGCTTCATAAAACCTCTCCATTCTAACATAAATATCTATTTATTATATCGGAACTTTTTTCTAAATCATATAGAAAAAAGATTATTTTCTATTATTATACTTGATTTCTTTGTCATTTTTAAGTCATACCTATATTTTTTATAACTAATATTTTGTAACCAATCTTATATTCTTACATATATTATAGAAAACTATAGTATTCGAAAGGACATCATAATGAATCTAAAAACTTTCCTATCTGCACCAAACACAAAAAAATTACTTTCCTCCATTATTCTACCAGTTCTAACTGGTATTTTTGCTGGATTACTTACTAGAAATTCCATGCAAACTTTTTCTGTTTTAAACAAGCCTCCATTCGCACCACCTGCTATTTTATTTCCTATCGTTTGGACCATTTTATACATACTAATGGGAATTTCCTTTTATCTGATACAAACCAATAGAAACAACCAAAAAAACTGTTCCAATGCTTCTTCTCTATACTATTATCAATTAGCCGTAAACTTTTTATGGTCCATTTTCTTTTTCCGTTTAGAATGGTATTTATTTTCTTTCTTATGGCTATTGTTATTATGGGTTCTTGTTTTTCTTATGATACAATGTTTTTCTAAAATTTCTAAATTAGCTAGTTGGTTAAACATTCCTTATCTTTTATGGATTACGTTTGCTGGATACTTAA
This sequence comes from uncultured Clostridia bacterium, assembly GCA_937888895.1. Taxonomy (GTDB): domain Bacteria; phylum Bacillota; class Clostridia; order Lachnospirales; family Lachnospiraceae; genus SIG299. The sequence continues at coordinate 9,157 of CALASV010000279.1, forward strand.
ACTTTGCTATTTGGTGGTTGAACCGATAAATAATAAGGGGCTGTGAAGTAGCTCACATCCCCTTATTGTTTCTGATTATGCCAAAAGAATATCTTCCATAGAAATAATAGAATAAGTAATCTGTGAATCAGCAGATTCCCATAACAGTCCAATTCTTCCATCGGAAAGTTCTGTTAAACAAGAGTAAGCATAAAAACCTTCATTAAATAAATACGAATGTGCTAATTTCATACTGTTATCTTCTTCTACTAAAAATACATACAAATGACCATTTGCACGAGTTCTTCCTTCTGCATTTGCTGTAGCAACAATAATTGCATCTTTTCCTTCTATTTTCTTGGAATACATAATAGAAGAAAGCTGACAACATGTTGTCTTCGATGCTTTTGTCGTTACTTCTGTCTGTTCTGGATTACGGTAGTAATTACTACGTTCTTCATCATAAATATAATCGGTATAACGTAACTGCTGAAATTCATCACGATAGAAACAACGCACAGTTCCATCTTCTAATACAACCGAAGTACTTTCCGAACTCCAAGTATGAATCGTTGCATTTTCTGTACGCTTCCAAACACCATTTTCATCCATCCAAATTAAACAAGCAAATTCTGGCTGATGTGGAGAATGTTGATATGCTGTAAAAATAAAACGATGATGCTTTTTATCATAAGTTCCATTACCTGGACCAACTAAAAGAGTTGCTTCCTCTTTTCTCTTTAAGTTTAAAAGAGTTGGTACAGACCAAGTTTGTCCATCCAAGGAAGTTGTCATATACAAGTAATTGGTTGGAAATACTTGATATGGAGAATCAGAGAAAAATAAATTACTCTCTATTTTATTACCCTCTGCATCCTGATATGTAATATTAAACAGTAAGTCTACCACATATCCTTCGATTAATGCCTTTGTCTCTCTTTCATAAATAGAATAGGAACTCTTTGTTTCATCTGTATAAGCTAAATAATATAAATATGGTGCATTATGTGCTGCTTCTTCAAATTCTCTACTTCCAAATGGAACTTGTACGGCATCTATCGAACGCAATAACAAGTGACCTTCTTCATCAAATCCAATACCATCGACTCTAGGATTATACATACTACTATTGGTAGCATATCCTGCTGGAAATAAATCAGCAATTAAACATACTTTTTCTCCATCCGTTGCAATACCTGGGTCAATAAAACAAGTAGAATTTAAGTTTCTAACATTCCCATTATCTCCTAAATAATTTGCAAATGTATAATTCCATGTAGCACCACAATCTTTTGAGTAACTGACAATAGAATCTAACCCTGCACTATCTGCAACGCCATCCCAACGAGCATCACAAGAAGCAATCACTGTTCCATTGTTCAATGTAACAATTCCCGGAATACGAAAATTGTCACTTCCACCAGTACCAATGAAAAAAGGTTGTTCTTTTGTCATGCCATCTTTTGGCTTTTCTGTACAAATCATATTTTCCTCCGTTCTGTCACTTTTTCAGCAACCATAATTATTGTTTATCGGACTTCTTGACCTACGGCTCTTTTTCGTTCTTTTTTATCTTCATACATTTTTAACATTACATTTTCAGCTTTATCCAAATCTTTCTTTTGGATTTCTAATATTTTACTTTGTTCGTTGATTATGTTTTGAATATTTTTAAAGTTTTCTCTATTTAAAAATATTACTTTTTATTGGACTATAGTTGATTTACAATGTGTTAGTTTCAGGTGTAAGCAAAGCGAATCAGTTATA
>CALASV010000280.1 GCA_937888895.1 uncultured Clostridia bacterium
ATTCTTTCTCTTCATAGTATTTGCGCAATTCTTCAAAAGAAATCTCCCCACATTCTACGCAATCTCTACTAATATACCGATTTGGACGATTCATAATTTCAAGAACTAATCCTCTCTCTCTACTTCCAAGTGCAAGCTTCATATAAGCAATTATATTTTTAGCAATCCAATGCTCAAATAAATTTGGAATAACATCTCTCATTTGAAATGGAATATTATAAGAAAGTAATTTCCCCATCACACTTCTTGCTTGTGTATTTGTTCGGAATAATAACGCGATTTCTTTATATGGGATTCCAGAGCTTTTATATTCTCGTATCAATTGTACAATCCGTTCTCCTTCCTCATTTTGCGTTGCAAATTTTTCCACTTTAATCGGCAAACCTTTGGGCTTTACTGCTAAAATTTCTTTCGAAAAACGATGTTTATTATGAGAAATTAAACGCAACGCCGTTTTTACAATTTCTTCTTGTGAACGATAATTATAATTTAACAACACTGTTTTTGCCGTTGGATAATCATTGCAAAAATTCAACATAATTTCTGGTTTTGCACCACGAAATTGATAAATTGATTGGTCATCATCTCCAACAATAAATAAATTATCTTGAGGTTTTGCAAGCATACGAATAATATCATATTGAATCCGATTGATATCTTGAAATTCATCAATTAAAATATATTGATATTTTTCTTGCCACAACTTTAATATATCGGCTCTTTTTATAAATAGCTCATAACAATACAATAAAATATCATCAAAATCTAGTAATCTTTTTTCTTTCATTTTATTTGTATAAGCGAAAAAAATCTGCTGAAATTGTTCCTCTGGACAATTCATCGAATAATAATTTTTAATATCAATTCGTTCTGATTTTATTTTACTAATTTCTGAAAAAATTCCTTCGATAAATTCTTTTTTATCTTCTATATCTACATCCAAAGTTTCAATAATTTCAGATAATAATTGCTGTCTTACTTCCTCTTGAACAATATTGGAAACATCTAAATGATAGGCATATTTAATAATTTTAAAAAAAACAGCATGAAATGTACCAAAATTTACTTGCCCCTCTGGCAAGAGCGTTACTTCTTCTTTTTGTAATCGTTCAAAACGCTCTTTCATTTCTGTTGCTGCTGCCTTAGTAAAAGTAATCACAAGAATATTGCCTGGAGCAACGCCTGCCTTTGTCAACTCCAAAACTCTTCTTGTGATTACTGCTGTTTTTCCAGAGCCAGGACCAGCTAATACTAGCATTGGTCCCTCTCTGTGTTCTATTGCTTTTTGTTGCGATTCATTATAATTCAAAAATATTTATCCAATCCTTTCCATATCGTTTATCCATCGGATATTCATAATCCACTTCGCTACTTACTCATAACAAAATTGTCTCCCTTTTATTATTTGAAAAAAAGGGAGACTACTTTATTTTTACTTTGACAATAATTCAATTGCCTTATAAATTCTTCTTAAAGATTCTTCTTTTCCAAGAATTTCCATTATTTCGTAAGCCCCTCCCGGAGTAGATTGTTTTCCAGAAACAGCTGTACGAACTGGCCATAAACCTTGTCCATTTTTAATTCCAGTACGAGCAATATATCCCATCAATACAGCTTCTACGCCAGCAATAGAATAATCTTCTAATGCTTCTAATTCTGGTAAAAGTTCCTGTAACACAACTAAAGAACTCTCTTTTGTTGTTTTCATCTTCTTATGCACATACATTGCTGTATCATATTCTGGAAGTTGTTCAAAGAAATCAATCTTTTCTGCGATATCGCAAAATGTTTCAATACGAGTTTTTACAAGCATTGCAATTTTTTCTAAATCAAGGTCTTTTGTAATTACCTGCTTTACATAAGGAACAGCTAATTCTAAATACTTCTTATCATCTAATGCTTTCATATATTCGCCATTCATCCAACGAAGCTTTTGCATATCAAATACAGATGGTGCTTTATTAATGTGAGTATAATCAAAAATTTCTACTAATTCTTCTAAAGAGTAAATTTCTCTATCTGTACCTGAACTCCAACCAAGAAGTACCATAAAGTTTACAATCGCTTCTGGTAAAAATCCCTGCTCAATTAAATCTTCAAAAGAAGAATGTCCACTTCTCTTAGAAAGTTTCTGGTGTTCTTCATTTGTAATCAAAGGACAATGAACATACACTGGTTCATCCCAACCAAATGCCTGATATAATCTTGTATACTTTGGTGTAGAAGATAAATATTCATTACCACGAATAACGTGTGTAATTTGCATCAAATGGTCATCAATTACATTGGCAAAATTGTAAGTTGGATAACCATCAGACTTAATCAAAATCATATCATCTAATTCTTCATTTTCTACAGTAATTGTACCATATACTGCGTCGGTAAATGTAGTTGTACCTGTAGTTGGAGTATTCTGACGAATAACAAATGGCTCACCTGCTGCTAATTTTGCTTCTATTTCTTCCTTGCTTAAATGAAGACAATGCTTATCATATTTTACAATTTCCTTTGACTCATCAGTTTCAGAAACCGAAGTACGAAGCGTATCTAATCTCTCTTTTGTACAGAAACAATAGTAAGCTTCCCCCATTTCTACCAACTTCTTTGCATACTCCATATAAACGCCTGTTTTCATACGTTCGCTCTGTACATAAGGTCCATATCCTTTATCTTTATCAGGACCTTCATCATATACCATACCACACTTTGCAATCGTACGATAAATAATTTCTGTCGCACCTTCTACAAAACGCTCCTGGTCGGTATCTTCAATACGAAGAATAAAATCTCCACCCTCATGTTTTGCAATTAAATATTCATATAATGCTGTTCTTAAATTTCCTACATGCATTCTACCCGTTGGGCTTGGTGCATATCTTGTTCTAATTTTACTCATTTCCTTTACTCCTTTTATATCTGAAATATAAAGCAGATACGTATATTCTGCATTTTTCTTGTAATAATTCAGCAATAAATTATTTTATATGGCTAAATTGTTACTTTTTATTTCAATTATATATTTTTCATTTTCTTCTGTCAATCGTATTTGTTTTTCCTACCAAAACATTTATAAAAGAAATAAAAATTTTCCTTTTCAATTTGGCACAACCTATGATATAATGTCGATTAGTCGCTTTTATGCCAAATAAAAAGAACTGAGGAAAGAAAAATGAAAGAGAAAGAGAAAGATACTATCGCTTCCTTTGAAGCAAAATTAGCACAACTAACCGCACTAGGACGTGCAAATAAAGATACTTTAGAAATTAACAAAGTAAATGACTTCTTCAAAGGTTTTGACTTATCTTCTGCCCAGATTGACAAAGTATACGAATATCTAGAATCCAGTGGCATCAACATAATAACTCCTGTGGAAGAAGAAGAACCAACCGAAGAAGCTCTGTTAGATATGGAGCATGAAGATGACACTCTACTTTTAGAGGAAGAAGATTTAAATGTACTTGCTACTGTTATGTCGGATGACCCTGTAAAACAGTATTTAAAAGAAATCGGAGATTATCCATTACTTACCATTGAAGAAGAAATCGAACTTGCAAAACGAATCCAAAAGGGAGATGAAAAAGCGAAACTTACGTTAGCAGATTCCAATCTTCGTCTTGTTGTTAGTATTGCAAAGCGTTATGTTGGTCGTGGATTATCTTTTCTTGATTTAATTCAAGAAGGAAATTTAGGATTACTGAAAGCTGTTGAAAAATTTGACCATGAAAAAGGTTACAAATTTTCTACCTATGCAACTTGGTGGATTCGTCAAGCAATTACAAGAGCAATTGCTGACCAATCCCGTACGATTCGTATTCCAGTGCATATGTCAGAAGTTATCAATAAAACATATCGAGTTTCTCGTATGTTAACACAAGAACTTGGTCGTGAACCATCCGAACAAGAAATTGCCGATGTTATGGGACTTCCAACAGAAAAAGTACGAGAAATTTTAAAAGTTTCTGCTGACCCAATTTCCTTAGATTCTCCTATCGGAGAAGAAGATGATAGCCACCTTGGTGACTTTATCAAAGATGAACGCATTATGGGACCAGAAGAAGCTGCTGCGTATTCTATGTTACAAGACCAGATTGCAAAATTATTAGAAACTTTAACAGAACGCGAACAACGTGTCCTTACATTACGATTTGGTTTGCAAGACGGTAGAAGCCGTACATTAGAAGAAGTAGGAAAAGAATTTAAAGTAACAAGAGAACGTATTCGTCAGATTGAAGCAAAAGCACTTAGAAAATTACGCCATCCAAGTAGAGCAAAATTATTAAAAGGGTATGATATCTAAAAAGCAACAAGGGAGTGTCAAAAACACTCCCTAAACTTTTATCTCATACCAGCTTTTGTTTCAAAAAATTTGTCTACTCTTAAAAGTTCTGTAAAATCTTTTTCTGGCATTGGCTTAGAAAAATAATAACCTTGCACATAATCACAATCAAATTCTTGCAACATTTTTGCCTGTTCTTCGGTTTCTACTCCCTCTGCTAATGCTCTTGTTTCTAATGTATCTCCACATAAGGAAGAAATCAAATTCTTTACAAGTTTTGTACTCTTTTTGTCACTTCCTATTCTATCAATTAAACTCTTATCTAATTTAATTAACTGAAAATCAATATAACTTAAAATAGAAAGATTCGAATATCTTGAACCAAAATCATCTAAAGAAACAGAAAATCCAGCTTGCTGTAATCCTTTCACTAATACTTCTAATTGTTCATGGGAAAGTTTTCCTGTACTTTCTGTAATTTCTACCATTATCGTTGCTGGGTCTACTTCATACTTCTCACAAATAGCACAAATTCTTGGAATAATACCTTCTTCCATCAATGTTACACGAGAAAAATTAGTAGAAATTTTTGGTGTCTTTCCAAGTTCCTGTTTCCAACGCTGTAATGCCTGACAAACTAATTCAAGTACATGCAAATCCATGTGACTGATAACACCTTCTGCCTCATATAATGGAACAAATTTATCTGGTGGCACAATTTTTCCTTCTTCATTACGCTTTCTTACTAATGCTTCTGCACCATACAAATTTCCTGTATGTAAGTTAATTTGTGGCTGATAAAAAACTTC
>CALASV010000281.1 GCA_937888895.1 uncultured Clostridia bacterium
TACCATCTACTGTTTTTACATAATAAGGATTATAACCATACGCATAAAAATCCTCATAATGGTAATATCCGTCTGTATCGGTATAAATTCCGAACTTCGAATAGAAACGCCCTTCCTCATTATATAATCCGGTAACATTTAACTCTTCTAATGTACCATCTCCATCTAAATCCGTAAAGAAAGAAGCATCCAATGAAAGTCTTACCATATATACATCAGGCACATTCGTATATTTCTCTTCAAACAAATCCGGATACTCTGCAAAAGAAATAGTTGCAACCTGTCCTCCATTTCCTGGCTCAGTCAAATCTCCATCACCAAAATAGAACGTCACGCCATTGTAATCCAGTGTCCAACTGATTCCATCCTCTGGTGTATTTTGGAAATAATCTCGAATGACAGCTTCTGAGTAACCCTCGCCTGCCCAAAGATGACTATTCAATTCCTTTTCAACTAAGGACGGAATTTGAGTCATATCTTTGATAACGTCAGTCAAAACTAATTGCTGACTAGTTTTGGTATCATAATTACTTCCCCACATTCCTCTAACTCCCTGAATAAATCCATAATCAGCATAAGAATCTGTTAAATAACTTACCACTATGCTATCTGCTCTTCTAACCTGTATATCTACTGTGGACACTTGTGTTTCAAAATTTCCTTCATCTATATCAAACATCTCTTGTGCAAAGCTAACTATATTATCTGCTTCATCTTCCTGAGAACGTGTTATCATCCCTGCCATTTCTGACAACATACGATTCATCTCCGAATATGTCTCCACACCTTCCCAAAAAGTTACATAATTAAACTTACTTATCATCAAGAAGTTCTCGAAATCACTTATCCCTTCATACCTTGCATTACGAGTTTCTTGTAAAGATAATATCTGTGGTTTTTCTACCATTGGAGATTGTTCTTTTGCTTCTTCTAAATTATCTTCTTTTGCATCCTCTTTATCTTTATTCCCCTCTATTTTTTCAGATGCATTACCTTCTATATTTTCCGACATACTTATTGTTTGCGAATCTTTATTTTCACATGCTGTGCATGTAGCTATAAAGCACATCAATAATGTAATCAAAAATACTTTTTTCATAAATATTATGCCTCTCTTTCCTATTTTTCATCATTTTACCATATTTTTTTTCATAAGTCTATTCGTCTGCTTTTCCTGTAATTCCCTTTTATGACTTTAATATATAGGAAAAAGCCTATATATTATAGAAAAAAAGCGACTTCTGTCAATTTTTTTTATTTATTTTATAATCCTGTTTATAAACATTTTCTTTTTTTTGATTAACTTCTTCTTTACACTTTTCTTGATAAGTGTTAAACTAATTTTATGTACGATATAATCAAGAAAAGATTTCTATCTTATTAAGAAATCTCCCTTAGATTATAAAGCAAAGTATCTATTCAGAATACAAAAGGAAATAGAAGAAAATGCTGCTGGTTCTTTCATTTTCTTCTGGATAAATACTATATGATTTACCCTATATATAATAAAACAGGAGGTTTATTCAAATGGCAAGAAAATTTAAAACAATGGATGGTAATACCGCTGCTGCTCACGTATCCTATGCGTTTACTGATGTTGCAGCTATTTACCCAATTACTCCTTCTTCTCCAATGGCAGACTATACAGATATGTGGTCTACCGAAGGAAGAAAAAATATTTTTGGACATGAAGTAATGTTAACAGAAATGCAGTCTGAAGCTGGTGCTGCTGGTGCTGTTCATGGTTCTTTACAGGCTGGTGCTTTAACTACTACCTATACAGCATCTCAAGGCTTACTTCTTATGATTCCAAATATGTATAAAATCGCTGGTGAACTTTTACCAGGTGTTATTCATGTAACAGCTCGTACAATTGCAAGCCACGCTCTTTCTATTTTTGGTGACCATTCCGACATTTATGCATGTCGTCAAACAGGTTTTGCTATGCTTTGTACAAGTAATGTACAAGAAGTTATGGACCTTGGTGCCGTTGCTCACTTAGCAGCAATTGAAGGTCGTGTTCCATTCCTTCACTTCTTCGATGGTTTCCGTACTTCCCACGAAATTCAGAAAATTGAAATTTGGGACTACGAAGATTTAAAAGATATGTGCAACATGGATGCTGTAGATGCATTCCGTCGTCGTGCCTTAAATCCAGAACATCCAGTACAAAGAGGTACCGCTCAAAATGCTGATATCTTCTTCCAGGCAAGAGAAGCTTGTAATCAGTACTATGATGCACTTCCAGAAATTGTTGAGAAGTATATGGATAAAGTAAATGAAAAAATTGGTACAGATTATAAATTGTTTAACTACTACGGTGCTCCTGATGCAGAAAGTGTTATTGTAGCTATGGGTTCTGTTTGTGATACCATTGATGAAACTATCGACTTCTTATTAGCTCGTGGTGAAAAAGTTGGTGTCGTTAAAGTTCGTCTTTACAGACCATTTTCTGCAAAGCATTTAGTAGATGCTATTCCTGAAACTGTGCAGAGAATTACAGTTCTTGATAGAACAAAAGAACCTGGTGCACTTGGTGAACCATTATACCTTGATGTAGTTGCTGCATTAAAGGGAACGAAATTCCACAATATTCCTATTCAAAGTGGTCGTTATGGTCTTGCTAGTAAAGATACTACTCCAGCTCAGATTATTGCTGCATTCCACAATACAGAAAAGCCTCTTTTCACACTCGGTATTGTAGATGATGTTACTAATTTATCTCTTGAAATCAAAGAAAGTCCTGTTACTGCTCCTGAAGGAACTACAGCATGTAAGTTCTGGGGACTTGGTGCAGATGGTACTGTAGGTGCTAATAAGAACTCTATTAAGATTATTGGTGACCATACAAATAAATATGCACAAGCTTACTTTGATTATGACTCTAAGAAGTCTGGTGGTGTTACGATTTCTCACTTGCGTTTTGGTGATAAGAAGATTCGTTCCACTTACCTTATTAATAAAGCAGATTTCGTAGCTTGTCATACTCCTGCTTATGTTAGAAAATATAACATGGTTCAAGATTTGAAAGATGGTGGTACTTTCTTATTGAACTGTGCATGGGATATGGATGAGTTGGAAAAACAATTACCGGGACAAGCAAAACGTTATATGGCAGAACATAACATTAAGTTCTATACAATTAATGGTATTCAGATTGGTAAAGAAGTTGGTCTTGGTGGACGCATCAATACAATTTTACAGGCTGCATTCTTCAAACTTGCGAATATTATTCCAATCGAAGATGCAGTAAAATATATGAAAGATGCTGCTACTGCTTCTTATTCTAAGAAAGGGGATGCTGTTGTTAAAATGAACCATGATGCGATTGACAGAGGTGTCGATAGCATTGTGGAAATTCAAATTCCTGAATCTTGGAAAGATGCTGTGAATGAAGATTTATCTATCACTCAAACAAATGGAAATGCAGATGTTCTTAACTATGTAAATACTGTTCAGGCTAAGATTAATGCTCAAGATGGCAATAGTCTTCCTGTTTCTGCATTCCTTGATTATGTAGATGGTACAACTCCATCTGGTTCTTCTGCTTATGAAAAGCGTGGTATTGCCATTGACGTTCCTACATGGATTCCAGAAAATTGTATCCAGTGTAACTTCTGTTCCTACGTTTGTCCTCACGCTTGTATTCGTCCAGTTGCTATGACAGAAGAAGAAGCAAACAACGCTCCTACAGAAACTGTATTAGATTTAACTGGTATGCCAGGCAGAAAATTTGCTGTTTCTATTTCTGTACTTGACTGTACTGGTTGTGGTTCTTGTGCTAATGTATGTCCAGGTAAGAAAGGTGCAAAAGCTCTTACTATGGCAAGCTTAGAATCTCAATTAGATTCTCAGAACTTATTTAACTATGGTAGAACTTTAGATGTTCCTACAGATGTTATTGAAAAATTCAAAGAAACAACAGTAAAAGGTAGCCAGTTCAAACAGCCTTACCTTGAGTTCTCTGGAGCTTGTGCAGGTTGTGGTGAAACTCCTTATGCGAAATTAGTAACTCAGTTATTTGGTGATAGAATGTATATTGCTAATGCAACTGGTTGTTCTTCCATTTGGGGTGGTTCTGCTCCATCTAATCCTTATACTATCAACAAGAAGGGACAAGGTCCAGCTTGGGCAAACTCCTTATTTGAAGATAATGCAGAATTTGGTTTAGGTATGCAGATGGCTCAAAAAGCATTAAGAAAACGTGTCATTGATGCTGCCCAAAGACTTTTAACTGTTGCTGAAAAAGAAGATGTAAAAGCTGCTTTAGAAGAATATATTGCGACACAAAATTCTTCCACATTAAATGCACCTGCTACTAAGAAACTTATTGCTGCTTTAGAGGCTTGTGGATGTGATAATGCAGATAGAAAATATATCCTTGCTAACAAAGATTTCGCTGCTAAGAAGAGTCAGTGGATTTTCGGTGGCGATGGTTGGGCTTACGATATCGGTTATGGTGGTTTAGACCATGTTCTTGCTTCTAATCAAGATGTAAATATTCTTGTATTCGATACCGAAGTTTACTCTAATACAGGTGGTCAGTCCTCTAAGGCAACTCCTACTGGTGCAATTGCTCAGTTCGCAGCTGCTGGTAAGGAAGTAAAGAAGAAAGACCTTGCTTCTATCGCTATGAGTTATGGTTACGTTTATGTTGCACAGATTGCACAAGGTGCTGACTATGCACAGTGTGTAAAAGCAATTGCTGAAGCTGAGGCTTATCCAGGTCCATCTTTAATTGTTGCTTATGCTCCATGTATTAACCATGGTATCAAGGGTGGTATGAAGAATGCTCAGACCGAAGAAAAGAATGCTGTTGCATCTGGTTACTGGCATTTATTCCGTTTCGACCCACGTTTAGCAGAACAAGGAAAGAACCCATTCCAGTTAGATTCCAAAGCTCCTAGTGCAAGCTATAAGGAATTTATTGAATCCGAAGTTCGTTACAATAGACTTTCCCGTTCTAACCCAGAAAGAGCAGCTTACCTGTTTGAAAAAGCAGAAAACGACGCCAAGGCGAAGTACGAAAAACTTGCTAATATGGCAGGAAAATAATAAAAAATATTTCTTTATAATAAAAAGCGCTTAATATATTGAGATAAAAAGGACCACATCTTTCTTTTATGAAAGTTGTGGTCCTTTTAGTTCTGAATTATTCTAATAAAAATAACACTCTTTCAGGTTTTTGATTTGCTTGTGCTAACATAGCTTGTGCTGCTTGCATAATAATATTATTGTTTGCAAATGTCATCATTTCTTTTGCCATATCGGTATCTCTAATTCGACTTTCTGCTGCCGTTGTATTTTCTACTGTATTATCTAAACTTCGTATTGTATGTTCTAAACGATTTTGATATGCTCCTAACCTACTTCTCTGAATAGATACTTTTTCAATTGCTCCTTTAATCGCTTTCATAGAACCACTACAAGCTATAATGGTCCGTAGAATTCAGACAAAATTTTAAATAGTTTATCGTTA
>CALASV010000282.1 GCA_937888895.1 uncultured Clostridia bacterium
CCAGCAATTGCCGTATGTGATGGTATTGCAATGGGACATGTCGGAATGAAATATTCTCTCGTAACCAGAGATTTGATTGCAGATTCCACAGAGGCTATGGCACTTGCTCATCAGTTTGATGCACTTGTTATGGTTCCAAACTGTGACAAAAACGTACCTGGTTTACTTATGGCAGCCGCTCGTATTAATGTACCAACCGTATTTGTATCTGGTGGCCCAATGCTTGCAGGTAAAGTAAAAGGATGTAAAACAAGTCTTTCTTCCATGTTTGAGGCAGTAGGTTCCTACGCAGCAGGCACAATGACAGAAGAAGATGTAAGAGAATACGAAGAAAAAGCTTGTCCTACCTGTGGTTCTTGCTCCGGTATGTACACAGCCAACTCTATGAACTGTCTGACGGAAGCACTTGGTATGGGACTTGGTGGCAATGGAACTATCCCAGCAGTATACTCTGACCGTATCCGTCTTGCAAAACACGCAGGTATGGCAGTTATGGAATTATATAAGAAAAATATCTGTCCACGTGACATTATGACAAAAGAATCCATCATCAATGCTTTGACTGTAGATATGGCACTTGGATGTTCAACCAATTCCATGCTTCATTTACCAGCCATCGCACATGAAATTGGATTTGATTTTGATATTGAATTTGCAAACCCAATTAGTGAAAAGACACCAAACCTTTGTCACTTAGCACCAGCAGGTCATACATATATGGAAGAGTTAAATGAAGCAGGTGGCGTATATGCTGTTATGAATGAATTAAGCAAGAAGAATTTATTAAATCTTGATTTAATTACAGTAACAGGTAAAACAGTTGGAGAAAATATTAAGAATGTATATAATACAAATCCAAATGTGATTCGTCCAATTGAAAATCCATATAGTGAAACAGGTGGTATCGCTGTATTAAAGGGTAACTTAGCACCTGACAGTGGTGTAGTAAAGCGTTCTGCTGTAGTTCCTGAAATGATGCAGCATGAAGGTCCTGCAAGAGTGTTTGATTGTGAAGAAGATGCAATTGAAGCAATTAAAGGTGGCAAAATTGTAGCAGGTGATGTAGTTGTCATTCGTTATGAAGGTCCAAAGGGTGGTCCTGGTATGAGAGAAATGTTAAATCCTACTTCTGCAATTGCAGGTATGGGACTTGGTTCTTCTGTAGCATTAATTACCGATGGTCGTTTCTCTGGTGCATCTCGTGGTGCTTCGATTGGTCATGTTTCTCCAGAAGCAGCAGTAGGTGGTCCAATTGCTCTTGTAAAAGAAGGAGATATCATTAAGATTGATATTGATGCAAATACATTAGATGTTTTAGTTAGTGAGGAAGAAATGGAAGCAAGAAGAAAAGAATGGAAGCCTAGACAGCCAAAGGTAACAACAGGTTACTTAGCAAGATATGCTTCTATGGTAACTTCTGGAAATAGAGGAGCAATTCTTGAGATTAAATAATAAAAAGATGCATAAAGTATTAAAAGTAAAGTGCATTGATACAAGAAAGAGGAAAGATAGAAAGGTGGACATTACATGAAATTAAATGGTTCCGAAATTTTAGTAGAATGTTTAAAAGAGCAAGGAGTAGATACAATTTTTGGTTATCCAGGAGGCTCTGTTTTAAATATTTATGACGCATTATATAAGCATCAGTCTGAAATCAGACATATCCTGACTTCTCATGAGCAGGGAGCAGCCCATGCAGCCGACGGTTATGCCAGATCAACCGGAAAAGTGGGTGTCTGTCTTGCAACAAGTGGTCCTGGAGCAACAAATTTAGTAACAGGTATTGCAACTGCTCACATGGATTCTGTTCCAATGGTAGCAATTACAGGTAACGTAGGTGTATCTTTACTTGGAAAGGATTCCTTTCAAGAAGTAGATATTGCTGGTGTAACAATGCCTATTACAAAGCATAATTTTATTGTAAAAGATGTAACAAAGTTAGCAGATACGATTCGCCGTGCCTTTGTTATTGCAAAGAGTGGCAGACCAGGTCCTGTTTTAATTGATATTACAAAAGATGTAACAGCAGCTGTTACAGAATATGAACCAGCAGTACCAGCAGAAATTGAGCGTTATAGTAGTGATATTACAGAAGAAGATTTACAAACAGCAGCAGATTTAATCAATGCTTCTGAAAAGCCAATGATTTTTGTTGGTGGTGGTGCAGTCATTTCTGAAGCTTCGGAAGAATTATTAGAGTTAGTAGAAAAATTAGATGCACCAATTTGTGATTCCTTAATGGGAAAAGGTGCAATGGATGGAACAAATGAACACTATACTGGTATGCTTGGTATGCATGGAACAAAAACTTCTAACTTTGCTGTAACAAAGTGTGACTTATTAATTGCTATTGGTGCTCGTTTTAGTGATAGAGTAACAGGAAATATTAAAAAGTTTGCTCCAAATGCAAAAGTAGTTCATATTGATGTTGACCCAGCTGAAATCAATAAAAATGTAAATTCTTATACTTCTATTATTGGTGATGTAAAAGAAGTATTAAAGCGTTTGAATCCAATGATTGAAAAAACAGAACATACCGAATGGAATGCTTATGTAAATGAATTGAAAGAAAAATTCCCATTAAAATATGACCAGAGCAAGTTGACAGGTCCTTATGTTATGGAAACTCTTTATAAAGTGACAAATGGTGATGCTATTATTACAACAGAAGTTGGTCAGCATCAGATGTGGGCAGCACAGTATTACAAATATAAAGAACCACGTACATTATTGACTTCAGGTGGTCTTGGTACTATGGGTTATGGACTTGGTGCTTGTATTGGTACAAAGGTGGCAAATCCAGATAAAACTGTAGTAAATATTGCTGGTGATGGTTGTTTCCGTATGAACATGAATGAAATTGCAACTGCAACTAGATATAATATTCCAATTGTTCAGATGGTATTTAATAATCATGTACTTGGTATGGTACGTCAATGGCAGACATTGTTCTATGGACAAAGATATTCTTATACAACACTCAATGACTGCGTAGATTTTGTAAAATTAGCAGAAGCAATGGGTGCAAAAGCTTATCGTGTAACAACAAAGGAAGAAGTAGAACCAGTATTAAAAGAAGCAATTTCATTAAATATTCCAGTAGTAATTGAGTTCCAGATTGAAAGTGATGATAAGGTATGGCCAATGGTAGCACCAGGTGCACCAATTGAGGAAGCATTTACACAAGAAGACTTAGAAAAAAAATAGTTACTGTTCACATAGCTCTTAGCATTTACTGCTAAGAGCGTAAGAAAATGTGGC
>CALASV010000283.1 GCA_937888895.1 uncultured Clostridia bacterium
ATTTCAATATATTCATCACAATAAGCAAACGCAGAGTGAAATTTCAATAATGGCTCAATTCTACCACATTTTTGCCCAATTTCTTCTTCTAATTCTCTAGCAGCAGCAGTCATACGGTCTTCCCCTTTATTTAAGCAACCTGCTGGAATTTCCAATGACATTTTTTCAATTCCTGGACGATATTGACTTACCATAAAGATTTTTCCATCATTATCTACTGGAATTACAGCTGCTGCCCCATTATGATGTAAAAAATCCCACTTCGCTGTAATTCCACCTGGCATTTCCATCGTATCTTCATAAAATTCTAAAATTTTCCCTTTGTATTTTAATTCTCTGTGAATTCTTTTTACATGTTCCATAGCCGTTTCTCCTTTTATTTTTTCATACTAACAGCTTTTTCATAACAAGCATCACATGCTTTGATAACTGCATTACGAAAACCATATTCTTCTAAAGCAGCTACGCCAGCAATCGTTGTACCAGCAGGAGAACAAACATTATCTTTTAATTTTCCTGGATGTTCTTTTGTTTCTAATAACATTTTTGCTGAACCAATCATTGTTTGAGCAACCATCTCATAAGCTAAGTTTCTTGGAATACCATATTTTACTGCACCATCTGCTAATGCTTCTATCATCATATACATAAATGCAGGAGAACTGCCGTTAGCTACAATCGAAGCATCCATCAGTTTTTCTGGAAGTTCTACCGTTCTTCCTACTGTTTCAAATAAATTTGTTGCTAATTGTTTTTCTTCGTCGGAGAATTCGGAATTACCATAGCAAATGGCTGTCATACCCTCTAGCACTTGTGCAGGTGTATTTGGCATTGTACGAATGATTTTTACCTTTGACCCAAGTTTTTCACTCAAATACTTTGTTGTAATTCCCGGAGCTAATGAAATAAATACTTGCCCCTCAAATACATCCTCTGAAATCTCTGATAAAACTTCTTCGAAAAATTGTGGTTTTATTGCTAAAACAACACAAGAACTTCGACTCACTAAATCATGTAATGAAGTGGCACACTCTACTCCTGTTTTCTTTGCAACTCGCTCGTTTTCTTCCTCAAATGCACAACGAAATAATGCTTGCTTGGCACCAAAACATTTTACTGCACCACATAACAATGGATAACCCATATTTCCAGCACCAATAAAACCTATTTTCTTTTTTTCCAATGTTCTCTTTCCTTTCTTTCTATATGTATTTTTATAGAAAAAGCTGTAAAGTTATACCTCTATGTACAACCTTACAGCTTTACCGTAACAATAAAAAATGCTTTTTTATTGCAATTTTCCTTTACTTTGCGTAATCAATAGCTCTTGATTCGCGGATAACATTGATTTTAATTTGACCCGGATATTCTAATTCCGATTCAATTTTCTTTGATAAATCTCTTGCTAATAATACCATATCATCATCCGATACATGTTCTGGCACAACCATAACACGTACTTCACGACCTGCCTGAATAGCAAAAGACTTGTCTACTCCTTTAAAGCTGTTGGTAATATCTTCTAATTGTTTTAATCGATTTGTGTAAGCTTCTAATGTTTCACGTCTTGCTCCTGGTCTGGCAGCAGAAATCGTATCTGCTGCTTGTACAATACAAGCAATTAATGACTGAAATTCTACATCACCATGATGTGCTTCAACAGCATTGATGATAATTGGAGATTCTTTATATTTACGGCATAAATCCACACCGATTTGAACATGTGTCCCTTCCATTTCACGGTCTACTGACTTTCCAATGTCATGTAATAAACCAGCACGTTTTGCTTGTCTAACATCAACACCAATTTCAGAAGCTAATAAACCAGAAAGTATAGAAACTTCCACAGAATGACGCAATGCATTCTGACCATAACTTGTACGGTATTTCATTCTACCAAGAAGCTTAATCAATTCTGGATGAATGCCATGAACGCCAACTTCAAGAGCAGCTGATTCACCTTCTTCACGAATCATTGTTTCCACTTCTTTTTGAGCTTTCTCCACCATTTCTTCAATTCTTGCTGGATGAATACGACCATCTACAATCAATTTTTCCAAAGCAATACGAGCTACATCACGACGAATTGGGTCAAAACCGGAAAGAACAACAGCTTCTGGTGTATCATCAATAATAAGTTCTACACCTGTCAATGTTTCAAGAGTTCTAATATTACGTCCCTCTCTACCAATAATTCTTCCTTTCATTTCATCACTTGGGAGCTGTACTACGGAAATTGTAGATTCTGCCACATGGTCTGCTGCACAACGCTGAATTGCTGTAACGATATATTCTTTCGCTTTTTTCTCAGCTTCTTCTCTCGCACTGTTTTCTAATTCTTTTACAAGAACAGCAGTTTCGTGTTTTACTTCATCCTCCACAGATTTTATAAGATATTCCTTTGCTTGTTCGGAGGTCCAACCCGAGATTTTTTCAAGTTCCTGCAACTGACTCTGACGAACCTCTTCTACTTCTAAACGTAAGTGGTCTAATTCAGCTTCTTTTGCATTCATCTTGGCTTCCCGTTTTTCCAATGTTTCCGCTTTCTTGTCAATAACTTCTTCTTTAGAAAGAACTCTCTTTTCGTAACGCTGAATTTCAGCTCTACGCTCTTTGGACTCTCTTTCCAATTCATTTTTCGTCTTCAAAGATTCTTCTTTTGCCTCAAGCAAAGCTTCTCGCTTTTTTGTTTCTGCTGTTTTTAACGCTTCATCAATAATTTCCTTTGAACGTTCTTCCGCAGAACCAATCTGTGCTTCATAAACCTTCTGTCGATAAGCAATTGCAGCGAACCATGTAACTACAGCAGCAACAGCAATCGCAATAAATAACGAAATGACAAAAACAATCGGACTGATCACAGGAACACCTCCTTATTCAGTTTTCATTGTAAAAAATAAATTAAGAAAAGATAATCTTAATTACCAATACAACATATAAATTCTATACTTTTTTAGTAAAATTGTCAAGTGTTGCTTACACATTTCTAACATTTTTGTTACAAATTGAGTGTATTTTACTAAAAAAAGGAGGTAAAATTGACAAAAAATCGTCATTTTGAACAATAGGCATAAAATTGTTTTGTAATGTTTTATAACTTTAATTCTCCAATGTAATAAAATCCCTTACATTCTTTTAAATAAACAGGAACAATTTTTCCAATCAAAGAAGTATCTCCATAAAAATGAACGAGCAAATTGTTACTAAGTCTTCCCGTTAGCATTCCTTCTCCTTGTTCATTTTTTTCTTCTACTAAAACATCTAATGTTTGTCCTGTATAACGATTTGCCTGAAGTTCAGAAGTAATCTTAATTTCTTCTAACAACTCATGAAACCATTGTTTTACTAACTCTTCTGGTACTTGATTTTCCATTTTCGCAGCTACTGTGCCACTTCGTTTCGAATAAATAAAGGTATAAGCAGAATCAAAACCTGCTTTTCTTACAACATCAACTGTTTCTTGGAAATCTTCATAAGTTTCCCCAGGAAATCCTACAATAATATCTGTCGTTAAAGAAATGTTTGGCATTGCTGTCTTAATCTTTTCTACTAACAAAAGATAATCTTCTTTTGTATACTTTCGATTCATTTCTTTTAAAATACGAGTACTTCCAGATTGCATTGGTAAATGAAGATGATTGCAAATTTTCTTAGAATGCTTCATTACTTCAATCAATTCATCTGATAAATCTTTTGGATGAGAAGTCATAAAACGGATTCTCTCAATTCCATCCACTTCTTCCACCATGGTAAGAAGCTTTGCAAAAGAAATTGGTTGTTCTAATGTCTTTCCATAAGAATTTACGTTTTGACCAAGTAACATAATCTCTACAATGCCTTCTGCTGCCAGTTTCTTTATTTCTGCAATAATATCTTCTGGCTTACGACTACGTTCTCTACCACGAACATAAGGCACAATACAATAACTACAAAAATTATTGCAACCATACATAATGTTAACTCCTGCTTTAAATGTATACTTATGCTCGCTTGGTAAATCTTCTACAATCTGGTCGGTTCCTTCCCAAACATCAACTACCATTTTCTTTTTCAAAATATCTTCATAAATGAGCTCTGCCAACTTAAAAATATTGTGTGTTCCAAAAATAATATCTACAAAACGATAACTTTTTTTAATTTTTTCTACCACATGAGGTTCTTGCATCATACAACCACACATCGCAATTTTCATATCTGGATTTTTCTTTTTTACTGTTCCAAGATATCCAATTCTTCCATATACTCTTGTATTTGCATTTTCTCGTACTGTACAAGTATTATAAATAACAAAGTCAGCTTTTTCGGTATCGGTTTCCACATAACCAATCGTTTCTAAAATTCCAGCTAATTTTTCAGAATCCTTAGAATTCATTTGACATCCAAAAGTTTGCACATGATAGGTCAGCTTTCTACCTTTTTCTTTTTCTTGCTCTTTGTACCAACTTTTTAGAATATCCATAAAATAATACTGTCGTTCTGGCTCTGTCACTGGAATTTGCTCCAGTGACAAAGTTTTTACTTGTTCTATCCAATTTCCCATATTATCTAATCTGTCCATTTCCAAAAATAATATATTTTGTTGTTGTTAATTCTTCTAAACCAAGAGGACCTCTCGCATGTAACTTCTGTGTACTAATACCAATCTCTGCACCTAAACCAAATTCATTTCCATCCGAAAAACGGGTAGATACATTCCAATACACGCAGGCAGAATCCACTTCATTTAGAAACTGCTCTGCAGTCTGTGCATTTGCAGTAATAATAGACTCAGAATGTGCAGTATTATAGGTGTTAATATGAGCAATTGCTTCCTCAACACCAGATACACTTTTTATGGATAGAATATAATCCAGATATTCCTTGCCCCAATCTTCCTCTGTTGCCTCTACGACTGTACACAAGCTCTTATCTAAATGAGCAAGACACACAGCATCTGCACGAAGTTCTACGTTTTTCTCTGCTAATGCCTTCTGTAACATTGGCAAAAATGCCTCCACTACATCTTCATGTACCAATAAGGATTCACAGGCATTACATACACTGATACGCTGGGTCTTGGCATTGAATACCACATTCACAGCCATATCCAAATCTGCATCCTTATCTACATACACATGACAATTTCCTACACCAGTCTCAATTACAGGAATGGTTGCATTATTTACAACATTCTGAATAAGTCCAGCTCCACCTCTAGGAATGAGCACATCCACATATTCCTTCATCTTCATAAATGCCTTTGTGGTCTCACGATTGGTATCTTCAATCAAAGAACAAGCATCTGCCGGCAAACCGTGCTGTGTCAGCACCTCACGAATCACCGCTACAATCGCTTTGTTAGAATGAATAGCATCGGAACCACCCTTTAATACTACACAGTTTCCAGTCTTAAAGCATAAACCAAAAGCATCACAAGTGACATTTGGACGAGATTCATAAATCATACCTACTACGCCAAGTGGTACTCTTCTTTTGGAAATTTGCATACCATTTGGACGTGTAACAGTAGATAATGTGTCTCCAACTGGATCATTTAATGCAGCCACCTGACGAAGACCATCTGCCATATCGGCAATACGTGATGAAGTAAGACGCAAACGGTCAATCATGCCTGTTGCCATGCCTTTTTCTTCACCATTTTTAATATCCAAAGCATTTGCTTCTAAAATCATTGCTTCCTTGTGAATAAGTGCATCTGCTACTGCAAGAAGCACTTTATTTTTTTCTTCTGTACTGAGTTTACCAATTGTA
This sequence comes from uncultured Clostridia bacterium, assembly GCA_937888895.1. Classification (GTDB taxonomy): domain Bacteria; phylum Bacillota; class Clostridia; order Lachnospirales; family Lachnospiraceae; genus SIG299. The sequence continues at coordinate 5,752 of CALASV010000283.1, forward strand.
CCTTTGCAGGCACTTGTATTCTTACATAAAGTCA
>CALASV010000284.1 GCA_937888895.1 uncultured Clostridia bacterium
TTCTGTCATGCCCTCGTATACGATATCACTACGGACAACAGCAAAATCATCGTTGAATTCTTCCCAAGGAGAAAGAAACTGCATGCTATATACGGAACCGTCCTCCTGTTTTACGCGCTGGTAATTTCCGTCGGCGTCCACGGTATAGTCCCGTCCCTCCTTGCCGTACAGCAGAAGGGACCGGAATTCCTCATCCTCCGCAATCAGGCTCAGAAGAGAAATTGCTTCTTTTTTTAATTCACGAAGTAATTCAGAAGTTTTCTTATATTCGTAAGTGAAATAAGGTGTTCGTAAAAAGTTTTCTATATGGAAATCTTCTTTTGCCCCACGGAAAAAGAAAACGTCTTTCATGTTAATAATACCAATAACATTATCCCGATTTTCTTTATAAACAGGAAGTCTAGTATACATATCTTTTTCAAAAGCAGCAACAAGCTCGTCGTAAGTCATATCCACATTAGCAAAGGACATATCAATACGAGGAACCATAACATCTTTTGCCATAGAATCACCAAAGTCTACTACGTTAGTAATCATAATACGTTCTTCTGTTTCAATGACACCATCTTCATGACTGACATCTACGATAGTACGAAGTTCGTTTTCGGTCATAGCTTTTGCTTTCGCATTTGGGTCAACGTGAAATAGTTTAAGTAGAGCACCAGAAAACTGATTAAGTAAAAAGATAACTGGTGTAAGCACTTTAGTAAGCAAACTAATCACAGGAGCGTAAACAAATGCCAATTTTTCTGCATACATAGTAGCCAAAGTTTTTGGTGTAATTTCACCAAAAATTAAAATAAGCAAGGTAAGAATACCTGTACCAACAGCAGTAGGAATACTACCACCCAGACTAATTACTAATGTTGTAGTAAGCGAAGAAGCATAAAGGTTTACAATATTGTTACCAATTAAAATAGCACTAATCATCTTAGAAGGATTTTCAATCAAATCACTAATGCGTTTTGCACCTTTCACGCCATCTTCTACAAGACTTCGGATACGGAGCTTATTTACCGTAGTTAAAGAGGTTTCTGCTGAAGAAAAAAATGCAGATAAAAAAAGTAAAATAATAAGCACAACTATTTGTGCCGCGACACTGGGGTCCACTAAAAGTCATCTCCTTTATTATTGTATATTGTATATTTTCCATATACTTTTTTATGATATCGAATTTTTTTAAGAATGTCAACAGTTTCGTTGGATATTGACCTTCTAAAAAATTGGAACCTCTCATGATTTTAGGCAAGAGAGGTTCAAAAAATTATATTTCAGGTGCAATGTAACCCTTTTGATTAAGTGTTATAGCGATTTTATCTAATATTTCTTCTGAGTCTGCACGGATTGTATGATAATGATATCCTCCTGTAATATTCATTAACTCCGTTGATTTTCCTGTTCGGACTCCTTCAATAAATTGCTTAATATGATGTCTTGAAAAAATGTTTAATGAAGCAGAGATTTTACCATAGACTTTATGCCACACAAATACATCTACAACAATTCCTCCAAGGTCAACAATACAATTCAGTTCGTCCTCTGTCTGCTCTGTAGTATGTTTGACTTTAAATACTCTTTCTAAAAGAGGAGATTTTTGTAATACATATCCATTATGAGTGGAAATTATTTCATAGCCTAAGCTTTTAAGTACACTAATATCTTGTACAATAATTTGTCTAGAAATATGGAAGTGTTCTGCCAAAGCTCCACCAGATATGGCTTCCCTTTCTGACATCAAAAGTGTAACAATTTCTTTTCTTCTTTCGGCTACTTTCATCTATTTATTCTCCTTATATTTTATATTGCATGAAGATTTTTAAGTGAGAGGTCAAGGATAGGAGAGGAGTGTGTCAATGCACCACTTGAAATATAATCTACACCAATATCTACAAGTTTTGCTACATTTTCTTTTGTAACATTACCACTACATTCTGTTTCGGCTTTTCCAGCACAAAGTTTGACAGCTTCTTTCATATCCTCTATACTCATATTATCAAGCATAATAATATCAGCACCTGCTTCGAGGGCTTCTTTCATCATATCAAGATTTTCTACTTCGATTTCAATTTTGCGAACGAAAGGAGCATATTCTTTTGCCATAGTAATTGCTTCCTTTACACCACCTGCTGCACCAATATGATTATCTTTTAGAAGAATACCATCACTTAAATTATAACGATGGTTATAACCACCACCAACTTTAACAGCATATTTTTCAAATATACGCATATTAGGAGTTGTTTTTCTTGTATCTAATAATTTTGTTTTACTATTTTTTAAAAGATTAGCAATAGTACGAGTATAGGTAGCAATACCACTCATTCTTTGTAAATAGTTTAGTGCAGTTCTTTCGCCTGAAAGTAGAACACGAATATCGCCACGAATAAGTCCGATTTTCTCGCCATTTTTTACTACATCGCCATCTTTGCAGTAAAAAATCACTTCCGTTTTTTCGTCTAAAAGTTCAAATACTCTTTTAAATACATCAAGACCTGCAATGATACCATCTTGTTTACAAATTAGGTCAACTTCTCCTGCTTTATATTCACGCATAACAGAATTTGTTGTGATATCTTCACTGGTAATATCTTCTTTGAGTGCAAGAAGGATAAGGTCATCTGCATTCATTTTCATTGTAATATTATTCATGATTTTGTTTCTCCTTTTCGATTGCTAAAAGTACGCTCTGTTTATATTCTTCTTTATAATTTGTGTATTTGTTTTTATCAATAATGACAGTATTTATATTTTTTACATTGGAATATCCTTTTGCTATATGTTTTGCTGCACGTTTTGCAAAGACGAGACTTTCCAAAAGTGAATTACTTGCAAGACGATTTTTTCCATGAACACCATTGCAAGCAGTTTCGCCTGTTGCATATAGTCGTTTCATAGAAGTTTTACTGTATTGGTCAACATCAATACCACCCATAAAATAGTGTTGAGAAGGTACAACAGGAATTGGTTCTTTTGTTACATCATAGCCTTCCTCTAAACAATGCTGATAAATATTTGGAAAATGTGTTTTTATTTCTTCTATAGGAATTGGTGCTAATGATAGCCAAACGTGTTCTGTACCCTCTTTTTTCATTTCATCAAAGATGGCATTTGCTACTACATCACGAGGTAATAATTCATTAACAAATCGTTCCCCTTTGGAATTAAGCAAAATCGCTCCTTCACCACGTACTGATTCAGAAATTAAAAATTCTCTTCCATGTTTTTTCGTATAAAGTGTAGTCGGATGGATTTGAATATAATCAATGTGCTGTAGTTTAATTCCATATTTTAATGCTAATGCTAAAGCATCACCTGTTAAATGACGGTAATTAGTAGAGTGTTTGAAAAGTCCACCAATACCACCTGTTGCAAGTACAGTATAGTTAGCATAGATGGCAGAATAATTTTCATCAATATCATGTCCAATAATACCATAGCATTCATTATTTTCACAAATTAAATCGACCATTGTATAGTTTTCAATTAGTGTAATATTCTTATATTTTTGTACAGTTTCCAAAAGATGAGATGTAATCTCTTTCCCTGTTTCATCTTCATGGAAAAGAATACGAGGTGTAGAATGTGCTCCCTCTTTTGTGTAATTAAATTCTTCACCATTTTTCTCAAAGCGAACACCAAAAGATACAAGGTCTGAGATAATGTCTTGTGAGGAGCGTATCATAATATCTACAGAATCAGGATTATTTTCATAATGCCCAGCTTTCATTGTATCTTCATAAAATGCTTTATAGTCATTTTCATCACGAAGAACACAAATACCACCTTGTGCTAAAAAGGAATCACTTTTCGATGCTTCATTTTTTGTTACAATCATAATGTTTTTATCTTTTGGTAAATTGAGTGCACAGTAAAGTCCTGCAACACCACAACCAACAATTAAAATATCTGTTCTCATAATTATCTTCCTAACTCCAACATTTTGTCAAGAGGAATTAATGATTTTTTACGAACATCATCATCAACCTCTATTGCGTTTTCCTCTGTTTCAAGTACATAAAGAAGTTTATCAAGTGTATTGAGTTTCATGTCTGTACAGCAAGGTCTTGTTTTTGGAAAATAGAATTTTTTGTTTGGATTATCATATTGTAGCTTAAATTTTACACCATCTTCCGTACAAATAATAAATTCCTCACAATTACTTTGTTTAGCGTAGTTAATAATTTCTGCTGTACTACCAATATAATGAGATAGGTTAAGTATCTCTTTTTCACATTCCGGATGTGACAGAACAAGTGCATTTGGATGAGATTTTTTTTCATCCATTAGTTCATTGACATAAATCTTTGCATGAATTGGACAGTAACCATCGTTTAATATGATATTCTTTTCAGGTATTTGTTTAGCAACATATTGACCAAGATTTTTGTCTGGAATAAAAAAAATATTTTTATTTGGTAGAGATTTCACAATATTTACTGCATTTGAAGATGTCACACATACATCACTTTGACATTTCAATTCTGCTGTAGAGTTTATGTAACATACAACAGCAAGGTCATCATATTTTTTTCGTAATTCTTCGATTTTGCCTTTTGTGACCATATGTGCCATTGGGCAGTCTGCTGTTAAATCTGGCATCAATACTTTTTTGTCTGGATTAAGTATTTTTGCACTTTCACCCATAAATGCAACACCACAAAATACAATAATAGTTGCATTGCTATTTTTTGCAATCTTTGCAAGGTAGAAGGAATCTCCGACATAGTCGGCTACTTCTTGAACATCTGCAGGAGCATAATAATGTGCAAGGATAACTGCATTTTTTTGCTCTTTTAACTTGTAAATTTGTTTTTTTATTTCTTTTTCCATTTTGACCTCTAAACTAATAAAAAATTTTAATGTGCTTATTATAATACGAGTGTTTCTATCTGTCAAGTCATCTGTAAAGTTTTATGTAAATAAAAAAATAGAGATTACTTTGTAAAGTGGAATTATAATAGTATTTGTTAGAATACTCTTTTGCTCAAGGAAAAGTTCTGTTAAATTTATGTTGTAATATTTTCCTTGTTATGTTAAAATAGAGAAAATTTATAATTCTAGGCAGGAAAATAAAATACGTAGAAAAAGGTTGACAAATATATGAAAAATAGGAAACTTTTTACAGACAGACAGACAGACAGACAGACAGACAGACAGACAGAGTAGATAACTTTGTCTTTTTAGTATGTAAATTTATAAAACATCAAAGAATTGCTTATTAGGAATAATGAGCTATTTTTTGGTGTTTTTTTGTTTTATATTACATATTTGAGGTTAGTCTTGAAGTTGAATGTTCTATAGTAATATTTTATGTGAATAATAAAATTTTTAAAGTATTATAACATTTCAAAAAGATATTATTCTGGCAAATTGGTCAGTAATGATATAAAAAATTTATGAGGAGGGATAGTGCGATGCGAAAGGACATCCAAAAAGTAACAGCATGGTTATTGTTATCAGGACTAGTTGTGAATTCTTCAGAAATGGTAGCATTAGCAAATGATAGTATAATAACTAAAACAAATCCATTAGTAACATCAAAGAAAGATGTTACACAAACTGTTCTTTATTTGACTGCTGATATGGTATCAAAAGATGGTACAATCGTAGTAGAAGAAGGAGAATGGAAGAAACTTGTAATTCCAAAAGAGTTACAAGTAAAGAAAGTTACATTAAAAAATATTTCTGTTCAAGAATTAGAAATTGAAAGTGGTACAGATTGTATTTTTGATGTGAAAGAAAGTGCAATAGGTAATGTTTCTGTAGTTGTTCCACAAATAGCAGAAATGGGGCAGAAAGAAATTAAGGAATTGTTAGCAAACGGAAAAACTTCTACAGAAGTAGCTGAATTATATCGTGATTATCAAAAAGAAAAAGCAAAATTAGAATCTTTAATTCCAACGATTGTAACAGATGAGGGAACAGCAATTACTACCATGCAAATTTCTGCAAATGTTAAATTAAATTTATCGAAGAATAATGTAGGTAGTATTGTAGTAGAATCTGTAGGTAATCAAAATAAAATGAAAGTAGAGATTGCTAATTATACAGGTAGTGTTTCTGTAAAGCAAGAAAAAGAAGAAAAGCAAGGTAGAAATTTATTAAATCTTATAGTAACAGATTCTATTTTGACAAAGTTAGATATGAATAGTACAGGTGGAGGTACTTGTTACATTAAGGAAAAAGGAACTTCTCAAGTAGAAACAGTAGCAGTAACAGGTAATCCTAGAGTGAATTTTAATATTCCTGTAGAAAAAGTAACTGTTACAAAACAGGCAGAAAAGGCGTTTATTAAATTATATAATGAGACAAAAGAAGTAGTAGTAGAAGGCAAAAAGACAGAAATTATGTTATCTTCTTCTGCAACAGTAGAAAATGCAGTAGTAAGTGGTGATAATGTAAAAATTTATGGATATGGTAAGTTAAATGAAGCAGAAATTACAGGAAATGGAGCAAATGTATCTACAGCAGGTACTCAAGTAGAAGGACAAAATGATAAAACAGTACCTTCTAATGTAATTACTTCTGCACCAACAAAAAAACCAAGTATGCCAACAGCAACACCAACGCAGAAACCAAGCACACCAACGCCAACACCAACGCAGAAACCAAGTACGCCAACGCCAACACCGAATATACCAACAATACCAACACCAGCACCGGGTGATACAGAAATAGCTACACCGGGAGCATTAGTAACACCAACACCACAGGTAACAGTAAGTCCAAGTCCAACAATAACACCAGAAGGAACAGTAACACCAAGTCCAACAGTAACACCAAGTCCAACAGTAACACCAGAAGGAACAGTAAGCCCAAGTCCAACGGTGACACCAGAAGTGACGGTAACACCAAATCCAACACAAACACCATATGATTTAGGTGGAATTACAATTACTTTGTTAGAACAAGATGTCTATGCAGATTTAGGATCTAACTATAAAAAATATATTGAAGATAAATATAATGTTGTTCTTAAATTTGCAAATATTTCTACAGATGATATAACAAATGAACTCATTTCTTCTTATGAATCGGGAAGTCCTATTGCAGATGTTATTCTTGCAAGGATTGATTCGATTGATACTTATGAAGCGAATGATATGTTATACGATATGACAGAAGCATTTGCTCACGATAATTCTTTTAATCCAAATGCCTATTTAACATGGTGTGGTAAAAAACTAGGGATTGCTCAATTAGGTAGTGGTGTAGATGGTCTTTTTTACAATAAAACATGGCTGAAAGAGTTAGGAATGGAATATACTCCTGCTGAAATGTTTGATATTGGTATGTGGGACTATGATAGTTTTTATGAATATTTAAAACAATTAAAATCTAAAATGGGAGAAGAAGAATATCCTTTATTTATATCTCCTGAGTATTGGACACGTTGGGCAACACATGCGAATGGTGTGAAAGTTTGGAAAGAGAATGGGGACTTAGCTTATATGGATGAAGAATTTCTTGAAACGATGGAATTTCTTCAAAAATTAGTAGAAGAAGGTTTAGTGCCTATTCCAGAGTATTTTGAATTGAGTGATAGGTATGATAATGATTCATATGTTTCGGATTTTTATAGGGGTAATACAGTACTTATTTCTCATGGATATACTTGGAATGCAGAACAAGGTTATTATGATTTTGAACTTGGATATGTTCCATATCCATGGGGTTCTAATGTAAGTTTAGATGAGAATTTAGTTGGTATAAATGGTGCTTATAAAACATTAGATTCTAATTATATGTCTACTAATGATGCTTGGAGATGTGTAGCTTTTATAAAAGGTATTGAAGAAAAAGCAGACCCAATAGCTGTTATGACTATGGTAACAGAATTATTACACTGGGAATCTGTTAAAAAAGATTATGTAGTAGAAAAAGATGATATTGCTTGTAATTGGTTAGGAGATAGTATTGATAAAGAGTTATATATTTTTAATTGTAGTAGACAGGCAAATGAATTTTATTCCTCTATTGCAAAGTCAGAAAATGATTTTTATTCTGATAAAGTAATTTCTACTTCTTTTGATAAAGCAATTTATGAAAAGAAAGATATTCTTTCGGAATGTGCAACTTATTATGAAACAGATATACAAAATATGAAAAAAGCAGGTTATACACCTTCTACATCAGGAACAGTAGCATTAGAAGATTATTTTTCCTATTATGAAAACGAAGAAGGTACGATAACAATTGATGGACTTTCTCGAAGAGGAAAAAGTAAAAAAGTACTTACTGTTCCAGAAAAAATTGATGGAAAGGCAGTAACACATATTGGAGAAAATGCATTTGAGAGAGCTAGTTTACAAGAAATAGTATTACCAGATTCTATTATAGAAATAGGGAATGAGGCATTTTATCAATCTGATTTACAAAAAATAGAGTTATCAGATTCTATTGTAGCAATAGGTAATGATGCATTTTATAATACTGACTTGACAGAAATAGAATTGCCAGATTCTTTACAAAGTTTAGGTTATCGTGTATTTTATGGAACAGAAATTACAGAACTTACTTTACCGGCTGGATTTATGAGTGTTGTAACTTTTGGTGGTGGTGATTATGATAGTAGAGATATCTCTTTTGAACTTTTTGGTATGGATAAATTACAAGCCATTTATGTAGAAGAAGGAAATATAAAGTTACTTACAAAATAGACATGGAAAAAATAAGTGATTCGGATATCTTGGAATTATTTAATGTAATGAACAAAGCAGAGTGGCATACATTTCAGATTTTAACAAAAAGAGCAGACCGGTTGGTTGAATTATCAAAGAAAATCAGGTGGACAGATAATATATGGATGGGGGTATCCATCGAAGATAACAAATCTCTTAATAGGTGTGAAAAAGTTAAAAAAACTGGTGCAAGAATTAAGTTTGTTTCTGCAGAGCCGTTATTGGAGTCAATAGTAGATATAAATCTAGAGGGTATTGATTGGCTTATAGTAGGCGGTGAATCTGGGCCGAGAAGTCGCCCTATGGAAGCGAAATGGGTTAGAGAACTGAAAGAAAAAGCCGCTGAAAATGGAACCGCTTTTTTCTTTAAACAGTGGGGAGGAGTTAGAAAGAAAAAAGCAGGGAATCTGCTTGATGGAAAGGAATACAAAGAGTATCCTAATGTTTAATAATAACGAAATAGAGAGCATAGTTATAATGCTAAAATCTCCAATCCCTGCCCTTTACATACCGACAAGTCGGACCATTAGCCGGTCCGGCTTTTTAATTACAGTTGTTTCATTCTCAGCCCGCCCAACTCAAGCACTGCTTGATAAAACATTTGCATATTCAAGTCTTGTATGCTGTAATTATGGCAGGGGTCGGGGTATATTAAAGTTGCAGGGAAGA